>CAVBNJ010000080.1:0-9692 GCA_963596755.1 bacterium | reverse complement strand
CTCCCCGGGTACCACACGTTTCTTTCTCTCCATCTATCTGCCACATTTACCATACATGATTCCGTATAGTTATTGGGCTTCGGCTTGTTTAGCAGTCTTACCCTCATGCATGGCCTTCTATGTGGTTTCTGTTCGTCAGACCAGAGATTTGCCCGTGGGTTAGTAGGTTCCCCACATCCAGCTTCCTTCAGATTCCACCTCACGATGGACACCCTTGCCTTCGACTATATCCTTCCCACTATCGGGCGGATTCCGGACTTGCACCGGTTAGAAACGTGCGCCGCCGGGCGCACTAAATAAAAAACACAAAGAATTTTTCGTTCCAAAACGAATCTAATCCTTTGTGTTTTAAAATATTTTCACCTATATTCTTTTTTCGTCCCGTCTCCCACACCGTCCGCGACCAATCGAGATGTCAGCCCGCGGGGCAGAATGCCGCAGGAGATGCGGCGCATTTGCAGGAGGGCCTGGTGTCACTTAGGCGGTGGGAGTTTGCGTTGGAAAGGGGGACGAGCACTGTCTGAGCGCAGCGAGTTTGCCGTCCCCCTTTCCGGTTTTAGCAAACTCCCAGCGCCTTAGTGACCCCGCCCGACGAAACAGCGCCGCATCTCCTGCGGCATTCTGCCCCGTGGGCGTCCGTCCCCATTATTCTTCTGTCTTTACAGTGCCCCCCAACGCCTCAATCTGCTGTTCCGCCTTAGTGGCCTTCTGGGTTCCCGGGAATTTGTCGATGATCTCCTGGAACACCGAAATCGCATTGTCGGTATCACCGCTTAAGCGATAAGCATGCGCCAGATAGTTCAGCACCGTATAGTCACTGTCGTTGATTTTTTTCGCTTTCGAAAGTTTATCGATAGCTTCGGTATAGTTTGCATCATCAAACGCATTCACACCCGACTGCGAAAGCTCCTGGAACATCGAGGACTGCATGCTCTTATAGATCGTGTCATACACAGCCTTCGCATCCACCGAAAGCACCTCCGGATTGACCTCCGTCAGCGCATTCGTCGCATTACTCGTATTCCCCTGCTGCTGCGCCTCCACAGCCTTCAGAAGATTTTCATACGAAGCCGCCGAAGTCTGCGCATCCTCAATCTGCTGCTGTGCTGATGCCGTCGTCTCGTTCAGAGAGTCAATCTGGCTCTGCAGCTGGTTCAGCTGTGCCTCCTGGCTTGCCATCTTGCCGCTGTACTCCACAACCTTCTCATCCGCCTGCCGGTTAATCCTCTGCGCATTCGCCGGTCCGATCAGAAACCACACAACCAGCGCCCCCAGCACCAGCCCAATGCCGATATTCAGCATCGTCGCCGCCGTAGACGTTTCGCGGAACGTCGGCGGAATAATCACCGTATCGCCGCTTACCACACGCTCGCGCTCGTCCTCCCGCTGCTCCTCCGTCCGCTCCCTGCGTCCGAACCGCCGCGGCTCCAGCGACGTCTGCGTGCCCGTCTGGAAATCAACCTCCTTCAGGAACCGAAGCGTCGTCGAGTTCGTCTTGTCAATCTTCGCCGCTTTTTTCAGGATCCTCCGCGCCTTCTCATACTCACCCTTGTGAATATAAATCAGCGCCAGCAGATGATACCCCTTGATCAGCTTCGGATTCTGGTTTAAGATCTTGCGCAGCTGAATCGCAGCCACATCCTCATTGTTTTCGCGGCAGCATTTCAGCGCACTGTTGTACTTCTTAATCGTCTGATTAATCATATCCAGCTTCGCCTGCTCCGCCTGCAGCGTCGCAATATACTCCGTCGCCACATTATTCTCCGGCATAATATTCTTGCTGATGATCCACTCGCTTAAAGCCGCAACCGCCTCGCCCGTCTCAAAATAGACAAGGCCCAGGAGATTTCTCGCATGGATATTGTATTTATTAAACTTCAGGCTTCGTCGCAGCATGTCGATCGCTCCGGAGAGATCCCGGATCTCCGCCTTGTCGAGGCCCAGATTGTAGTACATATTCGAAAGAGAAAAACATTTTCTCTGTACTCTCAGGTTAAAACCACAGTTGGGGCAGATCTCCATTCCGACGTCCACAACTGATTTACAATTCATACAGTTCATTCCGGCACCTTACTCTTCCTTTTCCGCTTCTGTCTCGTTTTCCTGTTCCGGCTTGTCGTTTTTCATCATTTCTTTTAAGATGTCGATCACATCCGTCAGATCACGGCTGTAGATCGCATCCTCCACCTCGTCCACATCGAGACACGGTTTAAACTTCTTCAGTTCTTCTTCGTAATTTAACATAAATCAAAAAAATTCCTTCCTGTATTCGCTAACCATTTCGCTTTGCAAGATACGCCTTCAGTTCGCCCGCGAGATACAGCGAGCCAACACAGAACAGCATGCCGCTGCCCTTTCTGCCCAGAGCCTTCTCGTACGCTTCCCCGACATCCGGTTCCGCGCAGACATCCATGCAGCCGGCTTTTTTGAAATCTTCTGCCAGCACCTCCGCCGGTACAACGCGGCTTCCGTCGATCTGCGTCGCAACCACATGGGACGGATGAATCCCCTCGCAGATTTCACCGATCATCTCATGATAATGCTTGTCCGCAACCGCCGTAAACAGAATCGTAATCTCATTTTCCTTTGCAAAATAGCCTGCCGTGCTGACAAACTGTGCAATGCCGTCCTCGTTGTGCGCGCCGTCGATGATGACGCCCGGCGCTGCCATTTCCATGCGGCACGGCCATTTAATCTTTGAAAGACCTTCCGAAAGCACCTCCTCCGGAATCCCATGTACGCCGCGCAGAATGTGCATCGTGTAAAACGCAAGACTTGCATTCATCATCTGATATTTTGCCACGTATGGAATCGCAAGCTCCGCTTTCTCGCCGCCCGGATACGCAAACGTAAATGTGATACCCTCGCGTCCCTGTGTTTTCATCTCGTAGAACGACGGCTCCATCGGCCATGCCGGGCTGCCCATTTTCGCTGCCTTTGCGGCGATGACTGCGGCAGGACCCGCCTGGCTCGCATCATAGATCACCGGCACACCGGCCTTGATGATACCTGCTTTTTCCCCTGCAATCGCCTCAAGCGTATCGCCGAGATATTCCGTATGATCACGGCTGATCGAGGTGATAATGCATGCCAGCGGCTTTTCGACCACATTCGTCGCATCCAGCCGTCCGCCAAGTCCGGTCTCCATAACCAGATATTCCACGCCGGCTTCTTTGAAAATCAGCATTCCCATCAGAAACAGCGTCTCAAAATAACTCGGATGGCCCTCACCCTCCGCCTCGTATTCTTTTGCCGCTTTTTCCACTTTCCGAAATGCATCGAGGAACTGCTCGTCTGATACATCCTCTCCGTTGATCTGGAACCGCTCGTTGATGCGCACCAGATGCGGCGATGTAAAAAGTCCCGTCTTTTTGCCGCCGGACAGCAGCATCGCGTTCAGGTAAGCACAGACGCTTCCCTTTCCGTTTGTGCCCGCCACATGGATAATTTTAATCCCTTCCTGCGGGTTTCCGAGGCGGGAAAGTAATTCTCTCGTATGTTCCGGCGGATGCTTCACCGTAAATTTCGGTATCGTTTCGATATAGTCAACTGCTTCTGTATAATTCACGTTATTTCACCATTCTTCAGTATTTTCGGGCTGATTTTGAAACCCTAGTATCATTATAATCGAGCCGCCGGATATGTCCATAGCAATTTTCATAAATTTATCCTAACTTTTCGACTTTCCCTTTAAAAAGATACAGTGGGACGTCAAAATCCGCCCCACTGTATGATCTTTTTTCTCTATTCTACCGGTTTTTCCGTCGGCGCTGCTGTTGGTGTCTCAATCTTGTCGCCCTGCGGCTCCTCCGTCGGTGTTGCGGTGAGTTCATCCTGCGGCGCAGTGCTCGTGTTGGCATTTTCCTGCGTCACATCTGTTTTCGTGCTGTCCGGGTTCGGTGTCGGCGTCGGTGTTGTGGTCACTTTCGGTGCCTCATACGTCACCGGATCCGTCCTCGTCAGCACCTTCTTCGTCGAGCTGTTGCTCTGCTGTGCAATCGTAATCTGATCGCCGTCCTCGAGCGTCAGGCCCTGTACCATCAGAACTGACGGGCTGACGTAAACCGTCTCCTGCATCTCCTCGTTGACTTCCACGCGGCTCGATGCGGTGAAGTTTTCTCCGTAGAAATACCACGTATCTTCCCCGGATTTTTCCATTCGATCCAGTGTCACAGGCAGAACGCCCATCTGCAGTTTCACGCGCTCATACGGTGTCTCGCCGTCCTCGCCGTAGACATACCGTTTTCCATACAGCATATCGTACTGCAGCACCTCGAGATCCACCTGATAATTCTTCGTGTTCCGTCTCGTCTGGTGATAGCGGAAAATCGTTCCGTCGTGAATGCCCACGCGGTCCATCACCTCTGCAGCAAGCTGGTACGAAGCGATGTTTTCATGCTTCTTTTCCAGTCCCATATTATCCCAGATCACATACTCCGTCTGGTACAGATAGCGGTTTTCCAGATCCTCCATCTTAAGACCCATCGTCGGCAGATGATCGCCGTACATCACGAGCACCACCGGCTCCGGATAATCTGCAAGCGTATCCGTCAGGTCTTTGACGAACTGATCCATCTCATGGATCTGGTTCACGTAATACTCCCAGGAGTAATTGTTTTTCTCACGGTCCTCCGCACCCGTCACGGTGATCTCCGGATCTTCGAGCACAGGTTCCGTCGGATAATCGCCGTGGCCCTGTACAGAAATCGTGTAGATATAATCCGGTCCGTCCGTGGAATCGAGCGTCTTTACGATCTCATCCGTCAGGATATGGTCTTTCACCCATCCCGTCGCCGTCACATCCGAGATGTCCGGCATATATTCTTCGGAAGTAAACGTATCAAATCCCAGACGGGAAAATACGCTTCTTCTGGAATAGAAATTCGCCTCGTTGTTGTGGATCGCATGCGTCGAATAGCCGAGATCCTTTAAGACGTACGGCGCACTCTCACACGTCTCCTCGGAGAGCACCGATTTGTACGGATACTCGCCTGCGCCAAAATACCGGAGACTCATACCGGAAATCGTCTCAAACTCCGTGTTCGCTGTTCCGGCACCTACCACCGGCACGCGCAGGTAACCGGAGGAGTAATCCTTCATCAGCTGGCGGAAATTCGGAATCGGATCCTCGGAAATGTTGAGGAAATTGACCAGCTCCGGATCGAAGAACGATTCGAGCTGCAGGAAGATAATATTCGGTTTTACCGTATCATCTTCTTCCTGTTTTCCCTCGCTCTTTTCAATCTGTTTTACAAGCTGTTCGGAATAACCGTTCGGCTCTGAAATTCCCGTGTCAAACAGCGTAACCGCCAGGCAGTACGGATAGCCGTAATCCTGGTACGCAAACGCAATGTTGACGAAATAGTTGGAAAGCACACGCTTTGCGAGCGCCAGATTCGTTGCTCCTGCAAAGAGTGCAATCACCAGCGCGATCAGCGGGACATTCAGATACCAGCGGATCTTTCCCTGAAATTTAGGTCCTTTGATCCAGACCCATACAAAAAATGCAAATAAAGCCGCGAGCGCTGCCACAACGAAAACCAGCGTACCTTTCGACAGATACTTCGTCACGACCTTTGCGCCGTCGCTTAAGTTCCGCAGGTCCGGCCCGGTGAACGGTGTGACACGGTTCGCCAGAATCACACCGTTGATAATACCGAGCAGCAGCCAGAAGCAGCTCATGATGAGCCGCACCAGCACACGTCTGCGGAACAGATAAACTACCATAAATGTAGTGAAGATCAAAAATGCATTGTACAAAAAGACCCAGGGACTTTCCACCATGTAGCTCCACGCGGACGCGAAGGAATGGCGGGAAATTGCTTCGATCACCAGGTACAGGATACAGCACCAGAGGGCCTGCAGCGGCAGTGAAAACCAGTTGCAGACTTTAACGACAGTTTCCTTGTTTCCATGCAGTTTTCTTTCTTTATTCATTTATTTTTTCAGCTGCTCCAATCTTGTCTGAACCTGCTCCATCATCTGCTGATAGTTCGCCAGTTTTTCTTTCTCTGCCTGAACTTTTGCTTCCGGAGCTTTGTTGATAAAGTTCGGGTTGCCAAGCATGCCGTTGGAACGTGCAATTTCTTTTGTCAGACGCTCTTCCTCTTTCTCCAGGCGGGCGATCTCTTTTTCCAGGTCAACCAGCTCGGCAAACGGAATGTAGATCGTTGCCTGCGGGATCACTGCGGATACCGCGTCGTCTGCGATGCCGGCTTTGTCTGCCTGTACGTGAACTTCGCTTGCACCTGCCAGAGTTCCGAAGAATACGGCACCGTTTTTGAAGGTTTCCTGTACAGCGGTGTCTTCCGTTACAACGAATACGCTTGCTTTCTTTGACGGCGGTACGTTCATGCTGGTGCGTACACCACGGATGCTTCTTACGGCCTCTTTCATCATCTCAACGGCTGCCTCGTCCTCTGCGTATGCAAAGTCTTCGGTCTCTTTCGGCCATGCTGCGATCATGATGGACTCCTCGTCCGGATTCAGCGTGCAGTAGATTTCCTCTGTGATGAACGGCATGAACGGATGCAGCAGTTTCAGTGCATTTCCGAGAACCGTTTTTAAGGTCCACAGTGCAGCGCCCTTCGTGTCGTCGGTCTCGCTGTACAGACGCGGTTTTACCATCTCGATGTACCAGTCGCAGAACTCCTCCCAGATGAAGTCGTAAACTTTCTGTACGGCGATACCAAGCTCGTAGCGGTCCATGTTGTCCGTTACTTCGGCTGCCAGAGTATTTACTTTAGAAAGAATCCATTTATCTGCTAATGTCAGTTTGTCTTTTGGCATTTCAGACGGAACTTCTGCTTTTTCGAGGTTCATCATGATGAAACGGGAAGCGTTCCATACTTTGTTTGCAAAGTTACGGCTGGCTTCTACACGCTCCCAGTAGAAACGCATGTCGTTTCCAGGTGCATTACCGGTCATCAGGGTCAGACGGAGCGCATCAGCGCCGTATTTGTCGATGACTTCGAGCGGATCGATACCGTTTCCGAGGGATTTGCTCATCTTGCGTCCCTGAGAATCGCGAACGAGTCCGTGAATCAGTACGTGATGGAACGGAACCTGTTTCGTCTGCTCCAGTGCGGAGAATACCATACGGATAACCCAGAAGAAGATGATGTCGTATCCGGTTACGAGAACGTCGGTCGGATAGAAGTAATCAAATTCCGGTGTTTTCTCCGGCCATCCAAGTGTGGAGAACGGCCACAGAGCGGAGCTGAACCAGGTGTCCAGGGTATCCGGGTCCTGGGTGAGATGTGTGCAGCCGCATTTCGGGCATTTCTCCGGCATGCCGCCTCTTACAACGGTGATCTCGCCGCACTCGTCGCAGGTGTAAGCCGGAATACGGTGGCCCCACCAGAGCTGACGGGAAATACACCAGTCATGGATGTTGTTCAGCCAGTTCTGATAAATCTTGCTGAAGCGGTCCGGAATGAAGTTTACTTCGCCGTTCTTCTCTGCTTCGCTGGCAGCTGCTGCCATATCTGCCATCTTTACAAACCACTGCGGTTTGATCATCGGCTCTACGGTTGTCTTACATCTGTCGTGGGTTCCTACGTTGTGTACGTGATCCACTACTTTTACAAGAAGGCCAAGTTTCTCGAGGTCCTCTACCATGGCTTTTCTTGCCTCGTAGCGGTCCATGCCGGCGTATTTGCCGCATTTGTTGTTCATGGTTCCGTCATCGTTTAAGATGTTGATCTCTTCGAGGTTGTGGCGTTTTCCTACCTCAAAGTCGTTCGGGTCGTGTGCCGGTGTGATTTTTACGCAGCCGGTTCCGAACTCTTTGTCTACATAAGAATCTGCGATAACCGGGATTTCACGGTCGGTCAGCGGCAGTTTCAGCATTTTGCCGACGATGTCGGTGTATCTCTCATCCTCCGGGTTGACAGCTACAGCGGTATCACCGAGCAGTGTCTCCGGACGGGTGGTGGCGATCTCTACGAAACGGCCTTCCTCGCCAACTACCGGGTAGTTGATGTGCCAGAAGTGGCCTGCCTGCTCCTGATATTCAACCTCTGCGTCAGAGATGGAAGTCTGGCATACCGGGCACCAGTTGATGATGCGGCTTCCTTTGTAGATCCATCCTTTTTCATACAGACGGCAGAATACTTCTTCTACCGCTTTGGAGCATCCCTCGTCCATCGTGAAGCGTTCTCTCTCCCAGTCTGCGGAGGAACCGATCTTTCTTAACTGGCTGTTGATGCGTCCGCCGTACTCTTTTTTCCACTCCCAGCAGTGCTCCAGGAATTTCTCGCGTCCGATTTCGTCTTTGTCGATGCCCTGCTCTTTCAGCATGTTGGTAACCTTTACCTCAGTTGCGATCGCCGCATGGTCGGTTCCCGGCTGCCAGAGGACTTCATATCCCTCCATCCGTTTGAAACGGCAGAGAATATCCTGCATGGTGTTGTCCAGTGCATGTCCCATGTGAAGCTGTCCGGTTACGTTCGGAGGCGGCATCATAATGGTAAACGGTTTTTTGTTCGGGTTTACAGTGGCGTGGAAATATCCTTTATCCAGCCATTTCTGATACAGTCTGTCCTCGAGTCCTTTCGGATCGTAGGTCTTTGCGAGTTCTTTGCTCATGAGATCCTCCTTTATGTTTGGTGTATTGTGGCTTTTATTTCCGCAGTATGCTAAAAGTGGATTGCTCCGCGCTTACGCGCTCCCACAATCCACACCCACATTCGCACTCCGGCCTTTCGGCCTACTTGCTCATGTGGGTTCGCCCGTCCAATGTCTGTGCATCTGTGCAAGCAAGCTTGCCCATCTGTACATCCACTGTACAGGCTTTATCATACAAAAAGCCCTCTGCACACATTAAACTGCATGCAAAGGGCGAAAATTCCGCGGTACCACCTTAATTTGTATCTCGTTTCGAAGTCTGTAACGTGACTCATGCGTGAGAACCTAATTGCCCTTTTTGCGTTCAGCTCTCCGGTTCAGAAGCTACCTTCCATGACCGCTTTCCCGGACAGCCTTTCAGCCGGTGAACCGTCCTCTCTTTTGGTGCCTGCCATGTACTCCTCTTCCTCATAACCTTTGTTTTCTATGATTTTCAGTTTGTATAGAAACTGCATTTATCATAATCGCGTTTTTTTATTTTGTCAAGCCGCCGCGGACAAAAACCTTTCTTCTTATGGAAGTTTTAAGATTTTGCACGCTTATTTTCGGTGAATCCGCGATACACAATACTGCATTTCTGCGCGGCCGTACGATGCGTAGCGGACCTGCTCTTTCGAAAACGGCTTTGCATTGCTCGGCCGCCCCAGGTTTTCGCCGCGGATGACCTGATCTACGAGGTCGATCAGATCGGCAAGCACGCCGAGGCTGAGCGGATTGTAGACCGGGTGCGCGGTCGATTCAAACACCTGCATGTGATGGCCGCCGAAGAATTTCATGCGGCCGCCTTTCTTCACAAGCCACGCCATCAGCCCGACCAGACCGTCGTAATACTCTTCCAGGCTTGTTCCGCCCGGCACCTGCATCCAGACGCCGCAGCCGCTTCCGATTGCATCGCCGGTGAACAGATAATTCTGTTTCTTCTCCAGTACAACGACACTGCCCGGCGTATGGCCCGGGGCCTGACAGATTTCAAGTTCTGTGCCGCCGAGCGGAATGACAGAATCGGTATGGATGTCATGAATCTCTTCCCACGGTTTCAGTTTTCCCGCCGTCAGCATTGTAAG
>CAVBNJ010000079.1:0-9796 GCA_963596755.1 bacterium | reverse complement strand
GTGTCAGACAGATCACAAGAAGGGTGATCCATACGTTCTTCGAGAACATGAAAAACAGGGTTACAATAATGGTTACAATACCGGAGAAAAGCTGTGTAAAGCCGAGCAGAAGACCGTCCGATAAGATATCGGTATCTGCGATGACACGGCTTACGATGTCTCCTGAGCTATGCTGATCCAGATAGGACAGCGGCAGCACCTGAATATGACGGATCGCCTGGGAACGAAGATCGCGCACGATGCGGTACGTCATACGGTTGTTGATCAGGTTCATGATCCATGCGGAAAGTGCGGAAACGAGGGTAAAGAATACAATTCGTTTCAGATAGAACCACATCTGTGGGAAATTAACCTGATGGGCTGCAACCACCTCATCGATCGCATCACCGAACAGGATCGGGATATAAAGCTGTAAAATAACGGTAACCGCAGCAAGTACAATACTAAGGCCCAGGAAAATTTTATAATTTCCGATGAACGCCATCAGCTTTTTCATGACCTGCATGCCGCTTTTTCCGGACTTGTTTTCTGTCTTTTTCATGCGATCACCCCGCTTTCGTTGTTATAGGCAGCACGCTCTTCCGGGAACTGGGAGAAGTAGATCTCGCGGTAAACCTCGCAGGTTTTCATCAGCTCGTCGTGTGTGCCGTTTCCTTCGAGCGTACCATTTCCAAGAACGAGGATCTGGTCTGCCTGGCGGATGCCGGCGATTCGCTGGGATACGAGGAAGGTTGTGGTGTTTCCTTCGAGATTGTGGATCGCTTTTCGGAGCTTCGCGTCGGTTGCAAAGTCAAGCGCACTGGAACTGTCGTCCAGAATCAGGATCTCCGGTTTCTTTACCAGCGCACGTGCGATAGAAAGACGCTGTTTCTGTCCGCCGGAGAGGTTCTTTCCGTTCTGCTCCAGCATAAAATCAAGCTGATCCTGTTTTCCTTCGACCACTTCTTTTGCCTGGGCTGTGGTGAGTGCTTCCCAGATTTCTGCATCGGTAGCGTCCTCTTTGCCCCACTTCATGTTGTCGCGGATGCTTCCTTTAAAGAGCACGGCTCTCTGCTGGACAACGCCGACTTTACTGCAGAGCTCTTCTTTTGTATAGTTCTTTACGTTCTCACCGTCTACCAGAACTTCACCGCTGGTGCTGTCGTAGAAACGGGAAATCAGGCTGACCAGCGTCGATTTTCCGCTTCCGGTACCGCCGATAATTCCGATGGTCTGGCCGCGTTTTGCGGTAAAGCTGATATCCGATAAGCTCTCTGCACCGGCTCCTGCATAGGTGAAGCTGACGTTCTTGAATGTAACAGCTGCATCGCCAGTTACTTTCTTTGCAGCGCCGCCTTTTGCCGGGTAGTTCATGGTTGTCGGAACAGCCAGCACACCGGAAACACGCTCTGCGCAGGCAACGGATTTGTTTAAGGTAATAATCAGGGAAGCCAGTTTGATCAGCTCCACGATGATCTGCAGCATGTAGTTGTAAAGTGCGACAACCTGTCCCTGCTGCATATTGCCGATGTTGACCTGAAGACCTGCCTGCCAGATCAGGACAACAGCTGCGATGTTGATCAGGACGTAGGTCAGCGGGTTTAACAGTGCGGAAATTTTTCCGACAAACTCATTCAGGTGAGTCAGTTCATCGTTGCTCTTCTCAAAATCAGCAACGGACTGCTCCTCACGGCAGAAGGCACGGATGACACGGACACCGGTCAGGTTCTCTCTTGTCATTCCGGTTACGCGGTCGAGCGCTGCCTGTACTTTTTTGAACAGCGGGATGCTGACCAGCATAATGCCGAAGACTGCTACGAACAGGATCGGGATCGTCACAAGGAATACCAGTGCGCAGCGCACATTGACGGTAAACGCCATCACAACGGAACCGAATACGATAAACGGGCTTCTCAGCAGCAGACGCAGACCCATGTTGATTCCGTTCTGCACCTGGTTGATATCGTTGATCAGACGTGTGATCAGGGTGTCGGTTCCGATCGTATCCAGCTCGGTGAAGGACAGGGACTGGATATGGTCAAAGACCGCCTGGCGAAGTTCGGTCGCACAGCCGACGCTCGCTTTTGCCGCGAAATACTGTGCGGTAAAACTGCAGCAAAGTCCGACTGCCGCCATCAGAACCAGGATTCCGAATCTTCCGACGATGTACGGACGGTTATTGCCTGCGATACCCACATCGATGATCTGGGCAACAACCATCGGCACCAGAAGGTCGAATACGACTTCCAGAAGCTTGAACAAAGGAGCGATGATGCTCTCTTTTTTGTAGTGCTTCAAGTAGACTCCAAGACTTTTCATCTTCTTTTTCACTCTCCATTTCTTTGTTTCTTGACATTGACAGTATAATCTCATATGATTAATACGAATAGTATTGTTTTTGTAGCTTAGTGATACATTTTTTATATCATCTGTTTTTTATGAAAGGAGCTTCCCCATGGAACTGCGTCAGCTTGAATATTTCCGTGTCATTGCAGAAACCGAAAGCATTCACGAGGCCGCACGCCGCCTCAATATGTCCCAGCCGCCGCTCAGTTATCAGTTAAAGCAGCTAGAAGCCGAACTGAACGTCACCCTGTTTGAGCGCACCCGCCAGGGTGTCCGCCTCACCGAAGCCGGAAAGCTTCTGTATGACCGCTCCGCCAACCTGCTTGAGTACGTGAAATCGACAGAGCTCGAGGTCGCAAAGGTCGGCAAGAAACGTGTCCTGCGCCTCGGTATCACACCGACCACGGTTGCGACGATCATGCCGTGCGTCTCGCTTTTTTCCCGCCGCAATCCCGACGTCAACTTCGAAGTGCACGACGGCATCACCTACACGCTGTACCGCTATCTGATGGACGGCATCATCGACATCTCCATCGCCCGCACACCACTTCGGCTCGACGACGTTGACTATAAAATTTTAAGCTCTGAACCTATGATTGCCGTTTCTTCGAAAGATATGCTTCCCGAGAAGAACGGATCGTTAAAGCTTTCGGATCTTTTGAATATTCCGCTCATCATCTACCGCCGGTATGAAGCACTCATCATGGATGCGTTCCGCTCGCGCGGCATGGAGCCCGATCTCTTCTGCGTCTGTGACGATCCCCGCGGCGCCATGCTCTGGGCGAAAGAAGGGCTTGCCACCGCGATTTTCCCGCAGTCCATGAGCTCTCTCTGTCAGGGACTGCGCATCCAGCCGCTCGCAGAACCCGATCTCGAGACACAGATCGCCGTGATCTGGAAAAAAGGACAGAAGCTCTCTCCTCTTCTGCAGGACTTTGTCGATGCCTGCATGGAGAGCATATTATAATAGAAGAAGTCCGCTGTGCCGATCTCTTTTTCAGGGACCGGTGCAGCGGACTTCTCTTTTATTTCTCATTCCATTTACTGCACAAACAGCAGCGCAATATTCAGCAGTGTCACAATCACCGCGATACCGAACAGTGCAATTTTCAATCGCAGGCTGTTCGCATATTTTCCCATGACTTTTTTCGAGGAGGTCAAGTAGATCTGTGTGAATACCGTGATCGGGAGCTGCATTCCAAGGAACATCTGGGAATAGAGAAGGCCCTGGAACGGGGAATCAATCAGAAGAATGACCGCTGCGGCCGGGATCATGGTAAGAAGGATTCCCCAGCGGGTCTCTTTACTCTTAATCTCGTATGGTTTGTTGAAAATCCCAGAAAAAATCGTTCCTCCCGCCATTCCCGCGGTGATGCTCGACGAAATTCCGGCGAGGAGAAGCGCCGCGGCGAAAATCACCGATGCGGCATTTCCAAGGAGCGGTGTCAGCATCTTACCTGCCGTCGCGAGGTCATCCACCTGCTTCGCATTCTGCGGCTGAAAGAACGTCGCGGCTGCCATCAGAATCATCGCGCTGTTGATCGCCCAGCCGATAATCATGGAAAACAGGGTGTCCTTGAATTCATACTTTAACTGGCGTGCAATCACCTCATCATCCTCTAAATTCCACTGGCGGCTCTGGATGATCTCGGAGTGGAGAAAAAGGTTGTGCGGCATGACGACTGCACCGAGTACGCTTAAGATAACCGGCATCGAATGCGCCGGAAACGATGGTTTTACCCAGCCGACGGCCGCCTGTGCCCAGTCGATATCGGCGATCCAGACCTCAAAGAGAAACGAAAAGCCGATCAGTGAGACGAATACAATGATCAGTTTTTCGATCCGCTTATAGGCGCTCGTGAACTCGCAGACCAGCACCAGCACGAGAATCATCATGCTGCCGAGCTTGATCGGAATGCCGAACAGCATCTGGAGGGCGATCGCGCCTCCGAGGATCTCTGCCATCGCCGTCGCAATCGCTGCCATCATCGCGGTTGCAAGAATGATATTTTTCAGCCACGCCGGCAGATAGAGGCTCGCCGCCTCCGAAAGGCACTTTCCTGTAACGATGCCGAGATGCGCCGCGTTGTGCTGCAGGAAAATCAGCATGATCGTGGACAGGGTGACCATCCACAGAAGCTCATAGCCGTAGCCCGATCCGGCTGCAATGTTGGATGCCCAGTTTCCCGGGTCGATAAAACCGACCGTGACGAGAAGTCCCGGGCCGAGATAGCGGAGAAAATTCATGCCCGCCATCTCTTTTCGTTTTTGATTTTGTTTCATATCCTTTCCTTTCTAATCATTTGATACGGAACCGGCCTATCCATGACCGGCAGAAATCATTTTGTTTTTTGAGTTAGTTTTAACTAACTGCATTGTACATGGGATTTTTCCAAAAGTCAAATCCTGTTTTCTCTTTCTTGTGCTTCCAGATCCGCTGTGCTACAATAAAACTGCTTATTTTCAAACAAAAGGAGAATTTTTATCATGATACGACTTGCCGTCCCGGAGGATTTTACTTCGATCATGTCAATCTATGCTTACGCCCGCTCTTTTATGCAGGAAACCGGAAATCCGAACCAGTGGGGAAACCATTTTCCGCCGGATGAACTGATTCACAGCCGGATCCGTGACAAACAGCTCTTCGTCTTCGAGGAAGACGGTGTTCTGCACGGCGTTTTCGCTTTTATCATCGGTGAGGACCCGACGTACCTGCAGATCGACAACGGCGCCTGGATTTCCGATGAGCCATACGGTACGATCCACCAGGTTGCCTCGGATGGAACGATCCACGGATTTTTCTCACAGATCGTCGATTACTGCCGGGCACAGATTCCGCATCTGCGCATTGATACACATGAAGACAACAAAATCATGCAGCATCTGATCCGGAAAAACGGATTTGAGCAGCGCGGTATTATCTACGTGCTGAATCATTCCCCGCGGATTGCGTTTGAGCGGGTGAAATAAGTTTTCCCATAAAAAAAACGGAGCACAATCTGTGCTCCATTTTTTTATACAAACTTCAGCAGCGTGCGGATCATTCCATCCACATCAACCGGCTTTGTGATATAATCATCCATTCCCGCCTCTTGTGCCGCTTTTTTATCTTCCTCGAAGGCATTCGCCGTCATCGCAATCACCGGAATCCGTGCCTTGGGTTCATCCAGCGCACGAATCCTTCTCGCTGCTGTGTATCCATCCATGTTCGGCATCTGGATATCCATCAGAATCCAGTCGTAATAGTCTTTCGGTGCCTGCTGTACCATCGCAACTGCCTCCGCACCGTCGGATGCCGCCTCCACGAGAATGCCGTAATCCGTAAGGATCGTGCCCGCTATCTCTGCATTCAGCACATTATTCTCCGCAAGAAGCACCCGCTTTCCGGCAAGTTTTTCCTCTTCCTGCAGACTTACCGCGCAGCTCTCCTCCGCCTCTTTCGGCGGCTCTTCCGCAATCCGGTGTTCCAGCTCAATCGTAATCGCCGTTCCTTTTCCAAGTTCGCTTTCCACTCCGATCGTTCCGCCCATCAGATCAACCAGTGATTTCACAATAGAAAGACCAAGTCCCGTGCCGCCGATGCCGCACTCCGACGTATTCTGCTCCCTGGTGAACGACTCAAACATATGCGGCAGATACTCTTTGCTGATTCCTTTCCCCGTGTCGGAAACAACCGTGCGGAATCTCGCACAGCCCTCCTCTTTCGCCGGAATCTCGTCGACGATAAACGAAACCGTGCCGCCGTCCCCGGTGTATTTCACCGCATTTCCAAGCAGATTCAAAACAATCTCCTGAATCTTCATCAGATCGCACCAGACGTACGGATGCTCCATGGAAAACGATGATGTACAGGTAAGCTTCTTCTCCCCTACCATGCCGTCCAGCATCACTTCCAGCGTCTCCTCGACCCGGCGCAGATCGCACGGCTCCTCTTTTAATACTTCTTTTCCGCTCTCAATTCTTGCCATCTCCAGCACATTGTTGATGATTGAGAGCAGATAACCGCTCGCCTCCTGCAGTTTCGCAAGATAGGACCGCGTCAGCTCATCACCCCAGTGTGACTCCATCAGGTCGGCATAGCCGATAATCGCATTCATCGGCGTACGCAGGTCATGCGACATGTTGAAGAGGAACGACGTTTTCGCGCGGCTTCCCTCCTCCGCTTTCTTTAACGCCTGCTGTACCATTACAAGCTCCGAAACGTCAAGGAATGTCGTCATCACAATCTTCTCTCCGTCCGGCATATAGAGTACCTTCGTCTTTCCAACTGCATGACATTCTTTTGGAGTCCCTTTGTGGATCACAAACTGGAACTCGACCGGCTCGTCGCCGCTCTGCAGGTTTTTCAGCCGCGGAATCACGGATGGATCCGGGTAATACAGAGAACCGACTACCTGACCCATTCTTTCCTGTGCATCTTCCTCGCTTAAAAATCCATACATCCGCATCGCCTCGGTGTTCATATGCACCAGACGGTGACCCGGAATCGTGTACGCCAGCAGGCCGCAGCTCTGCGCATTCAGAAGCTCCCGGTAATAATTCCGCTGCAGCAGATGGCGTTTCCGCAGCGTCTCATTCTGCTCCGCCAGACGCTGCTCTGCCTGGCCATCCTTTTCCAGGCGCACCGTCTCCGAGATA
The DNA here is from genome assembly GCA_963596755.1 of bacterium. Taxonomy (GTDB): domain Bacteria; phylum Bacillota; class Clostridia; order Lachnospirales; family Lachnospiraceae; genus Fusicatenibacter. Next base: position 2,833 of record CAVBNJ010000079.1, on the reverse strand, counting down.
TCCTGGTGAAAACCGCTTAACCAGATCTGATCCGTCACCGATTCATCCCTAATGCCGCTGCACCGCACATACATTTCTCCGTAAACCGGATGGAGGTACCGATAGACAACCTCTGTCCGTTCCCGCGAGAGCTTCTCGGAATATTCCATAAAAAGCTCCATGTCATCCGGGTGAATGTGTGCTCTGTGAAATAAAAACCGATCCTCCGGCGTCATATCTTCCGGTGTTCCGATCAGCTCGTTCATCACACCATCTGCGTAAAACTTCGGCGCTTCTCCTTCTTTCGCCGTAATTTTCCACAGTCCCATTTTTGACGCCCGCAGGATCTCCTGCATTTCTTCCCGTGGCATCTGATTCACAAATACCACCTTCCCTTCTCCGCTTTTTCGGTGTATTATTTCTGCACGAAATTACATCTTGTTATGTTCCAGTATACACTTGCCGGTGTTGAAATGCAAACGCATTCTATACAAAAAAAGAGACCCGTTTTTTCATCACTGCCTCATAGGACATTCTAAAAAAACAGGTTTCTTTTGTCGTTTTTCTTATGCGTGGATTCCTCTGTTCTCATCTCCGGACTCGTTTACGCCGAATTCGTAATCGTTGCCCGGAAGAATCATGTTCAGCACGATTCCTGCAATCGCTGCAATGGCAAGTGCAGTCAGGGTGATGGTGGTTCCGCCGATGGTAAAGGACAGTCCGTTGCTGAAGCCCAGTCCGCAGACGAAGATGACGCCCGCAATGATCAGGTTTCTTGATTTCGTCAGGTCTACACGGTTCTCTACGACGTTTCGTACACCGATGGCAGAAATCATACCGTACAGCATGAAGCTGACGCCTCCGATGATCGAAGACGGCATCGTACTGATGAGTGCCGATACCTTCGGAATGAAGCTGACGATGATCGCAAAGACTGCAGCGATGCGGATGACTCTCGGGTCATGCACGCGGCTCAGTTCCAGAACGCCTGTGTTCTCACCGTACGTCGTGTTGGCCGGTCCGCCGATGAGGCCTGCCATTGCGGTTGCAAGACCATCTCCGAGCAGTGTTCTGTGCAGTCCCGGATCGGAGAGGAAGTTCTCTCCTACGGTTGCGGAGATGGCAGACATATCGCCGACATGCTCCATCATGGTAGCAATCGCGATCGGAGCCATAATGAGGATGCTCGTCAGATCAAATTTGCAGAGCTGCAGCGGCGGGATTCCTACGATGCCTGCCTGTGCAACCGGTGCGAAGTTGATGATGACCGATCCGTCCGGGTTTTTGATGCCGAGTGCATTTAAGACCACTGCTGCAGCATACGCAATCACAACACCCATCAGAATCGGGATGATTTTGAACATTCCTTTTCCCCAGATGTTGAAGATAATGATAACTGCCAGCGCAATCAGTGCCAGGAGCCAGTTGGTCGAAGCATTATTGATTGCGGAACCCGCAAGGCTCAGGCCGATGCAGATGATAACCGGACCTGTGACAACCGGCGGCAGATAGCGCATCACGCGTTTGACACCGACCAGGCGGATGATCAGGGCAAAGATAAGGTACAGAAGACCTGCAACAACGATACCTCCGCAGGCATAGGCTGCCTTGTCGTTGACACTCATGTTGGCATATTTTCCGGTGTTCAGGTTTGCAACGGCAGCGAAACCGCTTAAGAATGCAAACGAGGAACCAAGAAATGCCGGTACTTTAAATTTCGCGCACACATGGAACAGCAGTGTTCCAAATCCGGCGCAGAACAGTGTGACCGATACGGTAAGACCACGGGATGGTCCCTCACCGCATGCGTCCACAAAGTAGCTGTTTACCAGAATCGGCACCAGAATGGTTGCGCCGAACATGGCAAACATGTGCTGCAATCCGAGAATCAGCATTTTAGGAACACCGAGTTTTCTCGCATCGCGGATGACTCCATTAGACTCGTTCATACGTCTCTCCCTCTCTTTTGTTTTTTCTTTCCTCATTATAGGCGCTATCGTTCTTAAATACAAGCTTAGTTTTAGTTTTCAAACGGACGGACGCGCAGGGTAACGCCTAAATCATCGCAGATTTCCTGACACCGCTGAATCTTCTCCTCCGGCATGACTTTCTCGACAACTGTCATCACAACGTTCGGCACGTACTGTTTGGCGAGAACCGCAAATTCCTTAATCGCCTCGTACGACTGGATGCCGAATTTCGACCGCGTGAGTTCCAGAAATTCTTTCTCATCCGGCGCATTTAAGGAGATCGAAACAGTGTCAAATCTTCCTTTTAATTCCGGTGTGACATCTCTGCCGTAAATCAGGTTGGCAAGACCGATCGTGTTCAGGCGCACTTTCAGGTTCGGATATTTTACTTTCAGCGCATCGATCACCCGACAGACATCATCCAGCCGCTCGAGCGGTTCGCCAAAGCCGCAGAATACCAGCTCGTTGATGACACTGAGATCATACTTGCCAAACAGTTCAAGCATCGTCTCCACAGACGGCTCGCCATCTTTCAGCCACAGTGTATTTCCCTCCTGCTGCTGTTTCGTCTGGCGCAGGCAGAACACGCAGCTGCACGGACATTTGTTTGTCATGTTGACATAGACATTTTTTCCTGTGATATCGCCGCTTTTGGCGAGATCGAGGTAACCCTCCTCGCCGACGGCTCCGGTTACGGTATATAAATACATTATTCTTCCTCCGTCAGATCTTTCATAAACATCTCAAAGCAGAGTCCCCAGTAGCTCGGCACCTGGTTCTCCTCGCAGTAGCGGATGCACTTCGATACGTAATCCGCCGCTTTTTTCACCGATTCGTAGAGACTGTGGCCGTTCAGATACATGCCCGCGATGATAGATGCGATG
>CAVBNJ010000078.1:0-9817 GCA_963596755.1 bacterium | reverse complement strand
TGCCTGAGTTTGATCTCAACGACCCGTTCACGCTGCAGCAGGACACGACGGGCCTTTCCGAAAAAGAGATTCAGGATCTGCAGAACCAGATGTGGCGGAATGCGTGCATTAACGATACGTACGAGCCGGGTTCTACGTTTAAGATTATCACGATGTCGGCGGGGCTTTCCGAGGGCGTTGTGTCGCCGAACGACTCGTTTTTCTGCCCCGGCTATAAAATCGTGGAGGACCGCCGGATTCACTGCCATAAGCGGACGGGGCACGGAGCTGAAAATTTTGTGCAGGGGGCACAGAATTCCTGCAATCCGGTCTTTATCGAGGTAGGGCTGCGGCTCGGTGTGGAAAAGTTCTGTGATTACTTCCGGGATTTTGGGCTGATGGAAAAGACGGGCATCGATCTGCCGGGCGAGGCATCGACGATTATGCACAAAGAGGAAAATATTGGTGAAGTCGAGCTTGCGACGATGGCGTTCGGCCAGTCGTTCCAGATCACGCCGATCCGCCTGGCGGCAACCGTCTCTGCGCTTGTGAACGGCGGAAAAATGGTGACACCGCATGTCGCAACCGATGTGCTCGATGAAGAAGGAAATGTCGTGAAGCATCTGGAATTTCCGGAAAAAGAGGGGGTTCTTTCGGAAGAAACTTCCAGGACGGTGCGGGAAATTCTGGAAAGTGTCGTTTCGGAAGGATCGGGAAAGAATGCGTATCTTGAGGGCTATTCGATCGGCGGAAAGACGGCGACATCCCAGACGCTTCCGCGAAGCGCCAACCGCTATATTTCCTCGTTTCTCGGATTCACCCCGGCGGACCATCCGACGGTGCTGGGCCTGTGCATCATCCGCAATCCGCAGGGTGTCTACTACGGCGGAACCATCTGTGCGCCGGTGATCCGCGATATCTTTTCCAATGTGCTCCCATATTTAGGGATTGCAAAAGAAGGTTGCGAAACAGAACAAAAAGCTATATACTGAATAGGCTGGAGAAAATATTTTGACACGCCTGTTCCGTACACAATCCGTACAAAAAGGAAGAGGTGCGTCTATGAAAAGAGAAATGATCCTGCCGGTTCTTCTTTCCTTTGGCATCAGCCTTGCGCTGGGGCCGGTTCTGATCCCGTTTCTGCGAAAAGTCAAAGCGGGGCAGAAGGAGCGGGAAGAGGGTGTGCCGAGCCACCAGAAAAAAGCGGGAACCCCGACGATGGGCGGCGTGATGTTTCTGGCGGCGTTTACGGCGGTTTCCCTGCTCTTTCGAAAAGAAGGGACGGAAGTGATTCCGGTGCTGTTTCTGACGCTTGGCTTCGGGCTGATCGGCTTTCTCGATGACTATCTGAAAGTCGTGCTGCACCGCTGCGACGGGCTGTACCCGCGGCAGAAAATGGCGCTGCAGGCAGTGATCACCGCGATTTTTCTGTGGTACCTGGCGCGCTTTTCCGGAATTTCGCTCCGGATGCGCATTCCGTTCCTGCCGGGCAAAGAGCTGGACGCAGGCATTTTTACGATCCCGTTTCTCGCCTTCGTGATCCTTGGAACGGTCAACGGTGTCAATTTTACCGACGGTCTTGACGGACTGGCGGCGAGCGTGACGATTTTAAATGCTGTTTTCTTTTCCGTGGCGTCGATCGGCCTTGGAAACGGCGTTTCCCCGTCTTCACTTGCTGTCATCGGAAGTCTGCTGGGGTTTCTGGTATTCAACGTATTTCCCGCCCGCGTCTTTATGGGAGATACCGGAAGTCTGGCGCTCGGCGGTTTTGTCGCGGGAATGGCGTGTTTCTTGCGCCTGCCGCTGTTTCTGCCGCTCGTGGGCTTCATTTATATGATGGAGATTCTCTCCGTGATTCTGCAGGTTTCGTTCTTTAAGCTGACGAAGGGAAAGCGGATCTTCAAGATGACACCGATCCATCACCATTTCGAGCTGATGGGCTGGTCGGAGACACAGATTGTGACAGTTTTCTCCACAATCACAGCGATACTATGCCTGATCGCACTGATGGGGCTTTAAAATATGGAGGTAGAATATGATTTTCGCAGGAAAAAAAGTTCTGGTTTTCGGAACCGGAAAGAGTGGAATTGCAGCGGAGGATCTGCTGCACAAGAAAGGCGCTTCCATTGTTCTTTACGATGGAAATGACAAACTTGAGAAAGAAGAGATCTTAAAAAAATTAGCGAGCCGTGACAGCGTGGAAGTTGTCTTAGGTGAGCTTCCGGAGGAGATGCTTGAGCGCCTTGATCTTGTCGTTTTGAGCCCGGGCGTTCCGACGGATCTGCCGGTTGTCCTCAAAATGAAAGAAAAAGAAATTCCGATCATCGGCGAGGTGGAGCTGGCTTATCAGGTAAGCCGCGGAAAAGTGCTTGCGATCACAGGAACAAACGGAAAGACAACGACGACATCGCTGCTCGGCGAGATCATGAAAGCATATCAGCCGGAAGTAAAAGTGGTCGGAAACATCGGAACTCCGTACACATCTGCCGCACTTGATACGACCGACGACACCGTGACGGTTGCCGAGATCAGCAGCTTCCAGCTGGAGACCATCAAAGAGTTTCATCCGGCGGCAAGCGCGATCACAAACATCACCGAGGATCATCTGAACCGCCACCATACGATGGAAGAGTACATCCGCGTCAAAGAGTGCATCACCGAAAATCAGACGATGGATGATCTCTGTGTGCTGAACTACGAAGACGAAATCCTGCGCCCGTTCGGCGAGAAGCTGATGGCAGAGAAGAAAGTACAGGTGATGTACTTCTCCAGCCTGCGCGCCTTAAAGGACGGCATCTATTATCAGGACGGCGAGATCCGCATCGCAAAGAACGGCGAGACGGAGCTGCTGACCAGAACCGACGACTTAAAACTCCTCGGCTTACATAATTTTGAAAACGTTATGGTTGCTTCTGCTATGGCACTTCACGCAGGCGTGCCGATGGAGACGGTCCGAAAAGTCATCCAGGAATTTGCAGGTGTCGAGCACCGCATCGAATATGTCTGCGAGAAGGACGGCGTGGCATACTACAATGACTCCAAGGGAACCAACCCGGATGCGGCTATCAAAGGCATCCAGGCGATGAACCGTCCGACCCTGCTGATCGGCGGCGGCTACGACAAGCAGTCCACCTACGAAGAGTGGATCCAGGCTTTCGACGGAAAGGTACGTTTCCTGGTTCTGATCGGAGATACGAAAGAGAAGATCGCGAAAGCGGCGAGAAGCGTCGGATTCAACGATATCATCATGGCAGACAACTTAAAAGAAGCTGTACAGATCTGTCACGACAAGGCCAACTCCGGCGATGCGGTTCTTCTTTCCCCGGCGTGCGCAAGCTGGGATCAGTTCAAGAGCTATGAGCAGCGCGGTGAGCTGTTTAAGGAGTATGTAAGAGAGCTGTAAAAACGTCATACCGCACGATGTTCCCGCATAAGCTAAAGAGAGCGAACGGCGGGTGTGGCGCGGATGCAGAAAGAAAAAGAGAAAAAAATGGATGGAACGCTGCTGGTGACAGTATGGATTCTGCTCGGCCTTGGCCTTGTGATTCTGTACAGCGCCAGCGCGTATAATGGCCGGGTCAGGTTTCATGACCCGGCTTATTATTTCAAAAAACAGCTCTTTGCGAGTGCGCTCGGCGTATGCGGCATGTATGCCGTCGCCAAAATGGATTACCGGCGGCTGTTTGCGCTTGCGCCGTGGTTCTATGCGGCATCGCTTGCTCTCTCGACGGCGGTGCTCTTTTTCGGAAGCGAGTACAACGGCTCGAAGCGGTGGTTAAAGCTGGGCCCCTTATCGTTCCAGCCTTCGGAATTTGCCAAAATGGCGGTGATCCTCTTTCTTCCCTGGGTGATGGAGCACACGAAGGGCCGGTCGGACAGTCTCTGGTTCATGGCAAAAGCGGTGCTCTGTACGCTGCCGATTGCGGCGCTCGTCGGAAGCAACAACTTAAGCACTGCGATTATTCTGCTCGGGATCTGTGCGTTTCTGATCTTTATCTCGCACCCGGGTTACCTGCCGTTTCTAGGAATCGGTGGTGCGGGCGTCGGGTTTATCGCCGTCTTTCTGATGATGGAGAGCTACCGTCTCGAGCGTCTTGCCATCTGGCGCAACCCGGAGGCGTATGAGAAGGGATTTCAGACGATTCAGGGACTGTATGCAATCGGAAGCGGAAGAATCTTTGGCTGTGGGCTCGGGAAAGGCCTGCAGAAGCTCGGCTTTGTGCCGGAAGCACAGAACGATATGATCTTTTCGATTATCTGCGAGGAGGGCGGACTTTTCGGCGCCTGTCTGGTGATCGCTGTGTTTGCAGTGTTGATCTGGCGGCTCATGGTCATTTCGATCCATGCGCGGGATCTTGGGGGTGCGCTCATTGCAGGCGGAATTATGGGGCATATTGCGCTTCAGGTGATCCTGAATATTGCGGTTGTGACGAATACGATCCCGAATACGGGCATCACACTGCCTTTTATCAGCTACGGCGGTACTTCCGTGCTGTTTCTGCTCGGGGAAATGGGGCTTGCCCTGTCTGTTTCGAGAGATACGGATTAAAAGCGCCGGAGAACCGGAACAAAACGGGAGTGTGCCGCATACCGTAAAAAGAGAGGCCGGATGGGAGAGAACAGGTGGGAGTATATCAGATTCTCGGCGGAAGGCGGCTTTGCGGAACGGTAGCAGTCCAGGGTTCCAAAAATGCCGTTCTTCCCATGATCGCGGCGGCGGTTCTGACAGAAGAGGAGGTCGTGCTGGAGAGATGCCCGCAGATTTCCGATGTGGAGGATATGGCGGAGATTGTAAGAAGCCTTGGCGGAACAGTCTGGTGGGAGGAAAAGGAACTCCATCTGAACTGTGCGAAAATCGAAAAGAGCCGTGTGGAGGGAGCGCTTTCCAGGAGACTGCGCGCCTCTCTTTTGTTTCTGGGAAGTCTTCTTGGAAGAACAGGGGAGGCATATCTTGCGGGAGCCGGCGGCTGCCGGATCGGAAAGCGGCCGACGGATCTCCACCAGAGGGCGATGGAACTTTTGGGAGCCGAAGTCTTCGAGGAGGACGGCACCATTCGGGCAGAGGCGGATCATCCAAAAGGAGCGGTCCTGTGCTTCCCGAAAAAGAGTGTCGGGGCGACGGAAAATGCGATACTTTTTGCTGTCGGGGCGGACGGCGTGACACGGCTGGAACACTGTGCACGGGAGCCGGAAGTGGTTCATCTCTGCCGTTTCCTGCGCGCCATGGGAGCAGAGATTACCGGCGAGGGGACGGAGCAGATTACGGTTTACGGAAGATATGGGAAACGTCCGCTGTCCGGCTGCCGCTATCGTGTTCCGGGCGACCGGATTGCGGCGGGAACGTATCTTCTGATGAGTGCGGCGACACGGGGGTGCATCACTCTTTCCGGCGCACCCGTTGAGGAAATGGGGGCGGTTCTTTCTCTCTATCAGAAAATAGGTGGACAATATACAAGAAAGAGTGGTACACTGGTAGCAGACAGTGAAAACGTGCAGGCTGCTGTTCCGTATGTGGAAACAGAGGAATATCCCGGTTTTCCGACGGATCTGCAGTCGCTGTATCTGGCGGCAGCGATGACGCTGGAAGGAAGAAGCTGTATCTGTGAAAATGTATTTGAAGACCGCATGCGGACAGCGCACGAGCTGCAGAAAATGGGCGGCACGCTTCGGATCAGCGGAAAATGGCTGACGGCGGAAAAAAGCCGTCTGCACGGCGCAGACGTCGTCTCTTTGGACCTTCGGGGAGGGGCGGCACTCGTATCGGCGGCACTTGCTGCCAAAGGATTTTCCACGATCCGGAAAACAGAACTGATTGAGCGGGGGTACGAACGGTTTCCAGAAACGCTCCGGGAACTCGGAGCCAGGATTATTGTAGAAAAAGAAGTATGAGACAGAAAAAAAACAGAAAAAAGAAGAAAAACAGAAAATTACGGATTCTGGCCGGGGCAGTGCTTGGCGTTGGTCTTGCAGGTGCCTTGTTTTTTAATGTGTTCCAAATCCGAAACATCCAGGTGGCAGGGAACACCCGGTATACAAAAGATGAAATCAAAGAGATGGTCGCGGACGACAAGTGGATGTTCAACACGGTGCTCCTTACGACGTTCCATTCGAAAGTTGATATGAGCGATATTCCGTTTATGAATTCCGTAGAGTTTACATTTGTGAGCTACGACACGGTCTGTATCAATGTCAATGAGAAAAAAGTTGTCGGCTATGTTGAGTATGAGGGGCAGAAGGTCTATTTTGACAAGGACGGCATTGTGCTCGAATGTGTGGAGGAAGACCAGGGAACACCGGCGGATACCGCAGCAGAGGACGGCAGTGCCGCTTCGGATGGAGAAAATTCAAACGGAGAAAACAGCGACGGGTCCCTTTCAAGTGAACCTCTGACGGCCAGCAGTATATCGTCGTCTTCGGAAAGCGCCGGAGACGGCACTGCAGGCGATGGCACATCTTCCGACGGTGCGCTATCGGCCGATACAATCAAAAGTGCGCGCGTGACAACGGCAGATTTTCAGCCGACGCTCTCCGATGTTCCGCTGGTGACAGGCCTTACTTTCGACCATGTGACGGTGAATGAGCAGCTTCCGGTCGAAAAACCGGCGGTCTTCCGCACGATGCTTGCACTCACGAGAATGACAGAAAAATACGATATCACACCGGACAGCGTAGAGTTTACTGAAGACAGCGAAATCATCCTGCACTACTACGATACGGTGCGGATCCTTCTCGGAACCGACACGGCCCTGGAGGAAAAAATGACGCGCGTGGCATCGATTCTGCCGAGCCTTTCCGGCCTTTCCGGAGAGCTCCACATGGAGGATTACAAAGACGGTGACAGCAGTTTCGTCTTCTCGAAGGACGAATAGAAGAAAAAAGGTGTCAAAAAAACGCGATAATCCTGAATTTTTTATGAAATACGAAAAAAACAGTTGATTATTTTCCCAAGAAATTATATTATATCTTTATGTATGACCATCAGAATATTAGACTATTTTGAGATAGACAGCAGTTCACAATCAAAAGGAGGAAGTTGAAATTGTTAGAGATCATGACAAATGAGGCAGAATCATCTGCAAAGATTATCGTAATCGGTGTAGGTGGTGCAGGAAATAATGCTGTAAATAGAATGGTGGAGGAATCCATCGGCGGCGTTGAATTCGTTGGAATCAACACCGATAAACAGGCGCTGACCCTCTGTAAGGCACCTACCATTCTCCAAATCGGCGAGAAGCTGACAAAGGGACTGGGCGCAGGAGCAAAACCTGAGGTTGGAGAGAAAGCAGCCGAGGAGAGCATCGAAGAGCTTAAACAGATCATGGAAGGCGCTGATATGGTATTCGTCACCTGCGGTATGGGCGGCGGAACCGGAACAGGTGCAGCACCGGTTGTAGCAGGCGTTGCAAAAGAGATGGGAATCCTGACTGTCGGCGTTGTAACAAAACCGTTCAAATTTGAAGCAAGAACCCGTATGAGCAATGCGCTGATGGGAATCGAAAAACTCGAGGACAACGTAGATACTCTGATCGTGATCCCGAACGATAAACTTCTTGAAATCGTAGACCGCCGGACAACCATGCCGGAGGCATTAAAGAAAGCAGACGAGGTTCTGCAGCAGGCCGTACAGGGCATCACAGACCTGATCAACCTGCCGGCACTCATCAACCTCGACTTCGCAGATGTTCAGACCGTTATGACCGACAAGGGCATCGCTCACATCGGTATCGGCGAGGCAAAGGGCGACGACAAAGCACTCGAGGCTGTACAGCAGGCTGTTTCCAGTCCGCTGCTTGAGACCACCATCGAGGGTGCAAGCCACGTTATCATCAATATTTCCGGAGATATCTCCCTTATGGATGCAAACGATGCTGCAAGCTACGTACAGAACCTGGCTGGAGAGGATGCAAACATCATCTTCGGTGCTATGTATGATGATTCTGTAACGGATACAGCGAAGATCACCGTTATCGCAACAGGCCTGAACGACGCAACCGCAAAACAGGCAAGCGTATCCCGCAAAGAGCCTGCACAGGATGCAAGAAAGAGCGCATTCTCCAGCAGCAGCTTCTCTGCACAGCCGTCCGCTCCGGTACACACCGCTCCGAAGGCTTCCACTCCGGTACAGCCGCAGCCACAGGTTCAGGTGCAGCCGCAGGTACAGGCTCAGCCAAACCTGACAAGCAGTGTTCCGAAAAAGGACATTCAGATCCCGGATTTCTTAAGAAACCGCAGATAATCAAAGATAATAAGTAAATAACGAATTTTTCTTCGACACGCCGTAAACCGAAAATGTTGCGGCGTGTCGAAGTTTGTTGATCAAAAAAGAAGGCTGTTCTTCTAAAAACGACAAAAAATTCACCCCCTTCCGTCTATAATAGGGTCTGTTAGAAATTCAGGCCATGCAAAGGACGCAGGGGGTGTTTTTTTGCACTATGAGATCTTTCTGGATCTTCTCTTTGCAGAGAATCTTCTGCTGAATTATAGTATCCTGCGTCTTGCCTCCTTTCTTCTGAAACGATCTGCCACAAGAAGAAGGAGCCTTGCAGCGGCAGCGGCGGGTGCCGGCTATGCGGTGCTGTACGCTGTCCTTGCCCGGCAGGTGCCGGGGATGCTGCTTTGGGCGGCCGGAATCGGAATTACAACAGGGATGGTGAAATCTGGCTGCAGAATCACGACCGTACGGGGTCTTGCGGCAGGAATGGCAGGCTATGTGCTGTCCGGTTTTCTGATCGGCAGTGCATGGCGGCTGTTCCGGGAACTGGTGCCGAAAAGAGGGATTCTCTTTTTCGGACTGTCGGTGAGTGCCGCGTATGCGGGGACGCTGCTTCTGCTTAAGGTCCGAAAAGAAATGCTCCTGGAGCAGACAAGAGCAGTTACGGTACAGCTTGCACAGAATGGGAAATGGAAAAAAGTAAAGGGACTGTACGACACAGGCAACACTTTGCGGGATACCACAACCGGAAAGCCGGTCTCGGTCGTACCGTACACTGTGATACTTGAATTGTTCCCGGACGAAATGCGGACAGGGATTGCGGCGCTTGCCAGGCACGAGACGGTGACAGAGCCGGAACGGCTTCTTGCGCTGCAGCCCCGTTACATACCGTTTCGCGGGGTGGAAGGGGAAGGTTTTCTGCCGGTCATCCGGATCTCGGAAATGATTCTTGTGACAGAACATACAGCCAGGCACGTAAGCGGACCGCTGATTGCGCTTGGCGGAGAAAATAGTTCATCTCCCGGGGGCTATGAAATGATATTGCATCCAGATCTCATGGAAGGACAGGAGGAATGAAGTATGCTGCAGGCTGCACTGCCAAACGGATTCCGGCTTCGTATGCTGCCGCGGTCCGTACCGGCTGTATTTCGTCAGACAGGGGAGATTTTCTATATCGGAGGCGCGGACGTTCTGCCGGCGCCGCTGGAGGGCCAGGCGGAGGCGGACGCCATTGCCGGGCTTTCCGATCCGGACAACGAGACGGCGCGAAGCGAGCTCATTGAACACAATCTGCGTCTCGTCGTCTATATTGCACAGAAATTTGACAACACTGGGGTCGGCGTGGAGGATCTGATCTCGATTGGAACGATCGGGCTCATCAAGGCGATCAATACGTTTAATCCGGAGAAAAAGATCAAACTCGCGACGTATGCCTCCCGGTGCATCGAGAACGAGATTCTGATGTATCTGCGGAGAAATAACAAGACGCGCATGGAAGTCTCGATCGACGAGCCGCTCAATGTGGACTGGGACGGAAATGAACTGCTTTTGTCCGACATCCTCGGAACGGAGGAGGATGTGATCTACCAGGGACTCGAACAGGAGGCGGAGCACCGCGTGCTCGGA
>CAVBNJ010000077.1:0-9871 GCA_963596755.1 bacterium | reverse complement strand
GTCGCCGCCATGGGACAGATGTTCTACTCCCTTTCGATTGCGATGGGTATTCTGATCACCTTCGGTTCCTATATGAAGAAAGATACCTCAATTGAGGATTCCACACGAAACGTCGAAGTCTTCGACACCGCCATCGCCATCATGGCAGGCCTGATGATTATCCCTGCTGTCTTTGCATTCTCCGGCGGAGACCCAAACACGCTGCAGGCAGGACCGTCGCTGATGTTCATCACAATCCCGAAGGTATTCGCCAACATGGGATTCGGCACCGCGATCGGTATTCTGTTCTTCCTGCTCGTGCTGTTCGCCGCACTGACAAGCTCCATCGCACTGACCGAGAGCGCCGTCTCCACTTTCGAGGACGAGCTCGGCTGGGGCCGCAAAAAATCCACCGTGCTGATCGGCGTGATCATGCTTGCACTCGGAACGCTCTCCTGCCTCGGCTACGGACCGCTTTCCTCCGTCACGATTCTCGGCATGCAGTTTCTGGATTTCTTCGATTTCCTGACCAACTCCGTGATGATGCCGATTGCCGCAATTGCCACCTGTCTTCTCGTCTCGAGAGTCATCGGCGTCGCAAAAATTGAGGAAGAAATCGTACACGGCGAGAGCCGCTTCCGCAGAAAGAAAATCTTTCTCGTCATGATCCAGTACCTCTGCCCGGTCTTCGCGCTGATCATTCTGTTCAGCTCCGTAGCAAACGCCTTCGGCTGGATCACCATGTAATTTATTTCAACAAACAAAAAAGATTGTTTTCGAAACCTTTTCACCAGTTCGAAAACAATCTTTTTTTATGCAAAATCTGACATCAGGAATCCGTCAGCAGCAGAATATCCTCTTCTTTCAGATACAGCTCCTTTGGAATCCCCATTTCCGGGTTCCAGTCTGTCTTTGCAATTTTCCACTGCAGCCAGCTGCACGTGGCATTCTTCCGGAACGAAATATTCCATTCAAACGGGTCCTCCCAGACCTCCGACTCTCCGACTGCGAATACATTCTCCTCACCCGGCTTCTCTGCCGCTGCAAGGAAATGCGCCCGAATACCGACCGCGCGGATATCGTCTGCAATCTCGCGCTCGTTTACTTTCAGCGTCACGCCCCAGTCCACCGCCCGCAGCGTATGCGCATCCACCCGCTCCGCCGCAGAAATATTCTTGCAGCCGGACAGAATCGCCGCTGTGCGCGTTTTCGGGTTCTGGAAAAATTCTTTTAAAGGTTCGATGACCTCGATCTGCCCGCGGTTCATGCAGCTTACCGTATCGCAGAGCCGGTACACCTCATCGCGGTTGTGCGACACGAAAATGACCGGCTTTCCAACGGCTTTCAGATGCGCATGCATCTCCTGTTCCAGCTGCCATTTCAGATACGTATCGAGCGCGGAAAACGGCTCGTCGAGCAGAATCAGCTCCGGTTCTGCCGCGAGCATCCGCGCCATCGCTACACGCTGTTTCTGTCCTCCTGAGAGCTGTCCCGGGATTTTCTTTTCCAGGCCTTCGAGCTGGAACTGACGGATCAGCCGCTCCGTTTTCGCCTGATCCGGCTTCTTTCCCATGCCGGCCTGAATGTTCTGCACAACGTTCATGTACGGAAACAGGGCGTAATCCTGGAACATATAGCCGACTTTCCGCTTCTGCGGCGGCAGATTGATCTTTTTCTCCGAATCAAACAGCACCTTTCCATCGAGCACAATCCGTCCCGCATCCGGCTTTTCGATACCGGCAATGCATTTTAACGTCATACTCTTTCCGCAGCCCGATGCACCGAGGATCGCAAAAATCTCCTCTTCGGCCCGGAATTTCACGTGCATGAAAAAGCCGTCCAGTTTTTTTGTAATATCTACTTCAAGTGCCATACTTCATCCTCTACCACTGTTTCTGATTTTTCTTTCTCCGGTTGCCCAAAAGGTTCATCGCCGTCATCGTGATAAATCCGACAAGGAGCACAACACCAGACCAGAAGCCTGCGGTTACGTAATCTCCATCCTGGATGACCATCGCAATTTTCTGCGAAATCGTTCCCGTCTTGCCCGGAATATTTCCCGCCAGCATCGATGTCGCACCGTACTCGCCGAGCGCTCTTGCAAACGCCAGCACGGTTCCGGAAAGCACACCGGGGCCGGCTGATGGAATCACGACTTTCCAGAAAATGTTCCACTCCGACATGCCGAGTGTCCGCGCCGCATAGATCAGATTCGTATCTACCTGTTCAAACGCTGCACGCGTATTGCGGTACATCAGCGGAAACGCGATGATCGTTGCCGCCAGAATACAGCCAAGCCACGTCTGCACCGCCTTGATGCCGAAATTCTCATAAAGAGCGGCGCCAAGCGGGCGGCGGAGGCTGAAAATCAGAAGCAGGAAAAAGCCTGCAACGGTCGGCGGCAGAATCATCGGAAGCGTCAGAAATCCGTCAAGTACGGCACGCGCTCCGGGGCGCAGTTTCATCACCGCACGGGCGGCAAAAATTCCAAGGAAAAACGACAGAACGGTCGCCACCACGCCGGTCTTGATTGAAATGATTAGCGGACTCCAGTCCAGCGTCTGTAAAAAATCCAGTATTTCCTGCATAAAACTCCCTCATATTGAATCGGGAAAACGCCGCCCGCAGACAACGCATACGCTTGTCCTGCAGACGGCGGATTCTCTTACCTGCAATGATTATTCTACATCAGTATCAAAATAGTAGCTCTGGAAGATCGCGGCTGCCTCATCGGAAGTCAGGAACTCCACAAAGTCTTTTGCTGCTGCCTGCTCGGTCTCATCAGCCTCTTTGTTTACAACCTGAGCTGCCGGGTAAATAACGTTTCCGGTCAGATCGTACGGAACAACCTGCAGAACTTTCAGGCGGTCCTCCAGACCGTATGTATCAGAATAGTAAACGGTACCAACCTCGTTGGAGCCCTCTGCTACTGCGGAAGTAACGGCGCCTACATTGGCACACTCGTTGATTTCCACGCCGCCGAGTGCCTCAGAAACCTGCTGGGTTGTGATTGCTGCTACATCGTCTGCTTTCTCCAGAATACCTGCATTTACCAGGGCTTCTCTTGTGTATTTTCCAACCGGAACAGAACCGTCTGCCAGTGCGATGCTCGAAGCCTTGTTCAGATCCTCAAGACCGGTAACCTCTGTGTTGCTTCCCTCGTATGTAACAACGCATACCTGATTGTTTACGATATTGTGGCGGGTTCCCTCAACCAGGAAGTTTTCGTCCTCGAGCTGATCCATCTGTTTCGTTGCTGCGGAGAAGAATACGTCGCAGGATGCACCCTCTTCGATCTGGGTCATCAGTGTTCCTGAGCTGTCATAGCTGCCGACCAGTTTGACATTCGGCTGGGTTTTGTTGTACTCGCTGATCAGCGTCTCCATAACGGAGTTCAGGCTCTTTGCGGCAAATACGGTAACGGTGGTGTCGTCAAATACTTCACTGTCTGCTGCTGCGGAAGAGCTGCCTGCGGTTTCTGCTTCGCCTGCAGAAACCGCGCTGGATGCAGATGTGCTTTCTGCCTCCGAGCTGCTCTTGCTGGAAGAATCTGCGATGTTGGAAGATCCGCATGCGGCAAGAGAAAGTGCCATAGCTGCCGTCAGAAGAATGGATACTGTTTTCTTTTTCATGATGATTTACTCCTCGTTTTTTATCTGCAGCGGTGCTTCAGGTGTGAAGCGCCGGATGCGACCCTTTTCGTTTTCCGGTTTTGGCTGACCGGATCTGTATTAACTGTGCGGCGATGCTGATCGCAATCTCCGCCGGTGTCTCGCTTCCGATCTCGATTCCGATCGGGGCGTACACACTGTCGAGCTGTTCTTTGGTAAAGCCCTGCGCTTCCAGTTTGTCGCGCACATACTTTGTCTTTCTGCGGCTTCCCACCACGCCGATGTACGATGCGTCCGTGCGAAGTGCAAATGCCTCAGCATCCGCATCACACCGGTGACCGCGTGTCACAATCACGAGATAATCGTTTTTGTGAACGGAAAGCACCTCATCCAGGCGGGTAAAATCTACCAGCATGGTCTGCTCGGCGTCCGGGAACAGTGTTTTCTGCACATATTCCTCGCGATCGTCGAGCACGATGCAGCAGAAATCGAGATGCGTCAGCACCGGAACCAGCTCCTGTGCCAGATGGCCGCCGCCGAAAAGATAGACCTTTCCGTCGTAGCAGAATTCCTCGGCATAGAAGTTCTGACCATCGAGGGTAATCAACTGGCAATGCCCCGCTGTTTTTTTCTCCGATGCCACATTGCTCTCCCATGTATCCCGGTCACAGACACGGATTCCCTGTCCTTCCAGTGAGAACAAAATCCAGTAATTCCGATGACTCTCATGCGCCGCAAGCGCCTCTTTCAGCGCCTCCTGCTCCCCATGGGAACCGTCCATAAAGTAAAAGCAGACCTTCACTCTGCCGCCGCAGATCATGCCAAGTCCCTTTCCCTCTCCGGTTCCGAGGTCGTACTCCCGGTATTCACATTCTTTCTGCGCCAGCAGCTCCCCGGCATGAAGAACGGCCTGATATTCCAGGTTTCCGCCGCCGATGGTACCAAAAATCCTTCCCTCTTCCCCGACCAGCATATATGCGCCCGTCGTGCGCGGGATGGAGCCGTCGCCTTCCGTGATAAAGGCAAGAACGGTATCGGTTTTCTTTTCCATCCGCGCAAGAAGCATACGATAAAGCTCTTCCATCTTCTTTCTCCTCTTTACTCTTCTGTTACGATTTCGATCGTGTCACCTTTCTGGATCGTGCCTCCGTGCAGCACCACCGCGAAAACGCCCTCCCGCGGCATGATGCACTCGCCCATGCGTTTGAAAATCTCGCAGTGACTGTGGCATTCCTTTCCGATCTGTGTCATTTCAAGCACCGCATCCCCGCACCGGAACCGTGTGCCGACCGGAAGATTTCGGAAATCATATCCTTCCACAATCAGATTTTCCCCGAACGCGCCGAGCGGAATGTCCGCTCCCTTCGCCCGGAATGCTTCTATTTTTTCATACGACAAAAGGCTGACCTGTCGGTGCCAGTGGCCGGCGTGCGCATCGCCCTCGATGCCCCAGTCCTGCACCAGTTTGGCCGTTTCTACCTCGTGCTTTGCCGTTCCTCTTTTTTCACTGATACATATTCCAATGATTGTTCCCATTGTTTTTTCCTGTTCTCTCTTTTTTCGATTGTTCTGCAGTTCATCCGCCGATGCCGGACATCAGGTGATGCTCCGTCATATCGTCCGGCCGCTCAAAACAGTGTTCCATCGGCTTTTTTAAGATGGCCTGTGCCATCACATCCTGCAGATCGGATGCCGTTCCGTTCTGCAGAACTCCCCGCAGATCCACGCCGTTCTCATAGCAGAGACAGAGCTTTAAAAAGCCGCGGCTCGTCAGCCGCACGCGGTTGCAGCTTCGGCAGAATTTGCCGTGAATCGCGCTGATAAAGCCGACCGGCATGGACAGCTTTTCATACCGTTCATAGACTGCAGGCCCGTTTCCCTCCTGTTTTATGTCCGCCGTCCGCGCGCCGTACCACTGCTCCAGCTCTCGTTTCAGCGCTTCATTCGACGGCCCCACATACGATTTTCCGGCTCCCACCGGCATCATCTCAATGAACCGCACCGGGACTTGTATTTGCTCTGCAAATTCGATCAGCTCCCGCGCATGCAGCTCTTTTCGATGCACCGCATTCAGTTTCACCGAAAGTTCTGCCTCTTTTGCCGCGCGGATGCCCTGTTTTACCTGCTCCAGCGCATCCCGCCCGGTCAGTGCCGCAAACTCCTGTCGCTCCACCGTGTCAAGGCTCACATTTACGCTGTCACAGCCGGCCGCTTTCAGATCCTCTGCACACGATGCCAGCCGCACACCGTTCGTCGTAATCCCGACCGACGCTGTACCCGGCACTGCCTTGATTTTCTGCACCAGCTCCACGCACTCTTTCCTCACCAGCGGCTCCCCTCCGGTAATGCGGTAATGCGTGATGCCGAGCGCTGCCGCGGCATGCACAATCTTTAAAATCTCTTCGACGGTAAGCGGCGGATTCTGCTCCACCTGTTCCAGTGCACAGCCCGCCGCGCTCTCCGGCATACAGTACCGGCATCGCAGGTTGCAGGCATCCGTGATGGAGATCCGCAGATAATCGATCGTTCTTCCATACTGATCCTTCATGCGTTATCTGCCTTTTCCAAATCCGCAGTTCGGGAAGGTGCAGACCTTGCAGTTCAGACAGAGACCGCCCTCACCAAGACCGGCCAGCTCATCCGCCGTCACTTCGTCATCTGCGATCAGGCGCGGCAGAACGAGATCGA
Organism: bacterium; assembly: GCA_963596755.1. Taxonomy (GTDB): domain Bacteria; phylum Bacillota; class Clostridia; order Lachnospirales; family Lachnospiraceae; genus Fusicatenibacter. The sequence continues at coordinate 3,593 of CAVBNJ010000077.1, read as the reverse complement.
AAATCGTCCGTTTCGAATACATCACGCAGCCCGGCAGACCGACGATCGGTGTTCCGTTTTCGGTATAGGCCAGAAGGAACATCGCTCCCGGCAGCACCGGCGCGCCGTAGGAAACGATGCGCGCTCCCGTGTTTTTGATTGCCAGCGGCGTCTTGTCGTCCGGATCCACACTCATGCCTCCGGTGCAGAAAACGAGATCCGCACCTGCCTCGATCGCACGGCGGCATCCGTCGGTGATCTTTGATGCATCATCATCGTAAACCTCATGGAAGATCATCTCTGCGCCGAATTCCGCCAGTTTTTCCTGAATGACCGGTGTGAAGGTATCCTCAATGCGGTGATAATAGACTTCATTTCCCGTTGTCAGAACGGCAAATTTTTTCTTGTGGAACGGCTTTAAGTTCAGGATCGGACCGTCGGAACAGACTGCCTTTGCCGTCTCCATCTTCTCTTTCTTGATGACGAGCGGAATAATTCTCGTTCCCGCCAGCTTGTCGCCCTTTTTCACATACGTATCGCCGTGGCGCGTCGCAATCATCATCTCGCCGAGGCTGTTAACCTTTTTCAGCTTCTCGCGGTCGACCTTCAAAAGGCCGTCGCAGTCCGCAATCAGCTCGATTTTTCCCTCTTTGACATCGGACGGATGCATGTGGTCGTTTCTGCACATATCGTAGAGAATCTGTGCCGCTTCGTTCTCATGCAGCATCGTATCGTCTTTTTCCCAGATGTAAATATTGTCCTTTCCGACGCTTAAGAGCACCGGAATATCCTCTTCGGTGATGATGTGACCCTTGCGGAATACCGCGTCTTTTGTCACACCTTTGATAATCTGTGTAATATCGTGGCAGAGCACCTGGCCTACCGCGTCTTCTGTTTTCATCAGTTTCATAAAACATGCCCCGCTTTCTCATGTATGTTCGTATTTATTCTATTTCCCCGCAGATCACTTCCAGCACGCTTCCCGCAATGCACCGCGCTTTGTCGGAAATCGTGAAGCAGTTCTGCAGTTCTTCCTTCCGCGGATCAATGTCCGCAATCTTAAATCCTTTCGTCACCGGATATCCGTCCCGGATCAGCCCGCGCAGCAGACCGGAGAGCGATGCCGGAACCGGCACACGGCCGTCTTTCGTCTCAATCTCCGCAATTGTCGCTCCGGCTTCTACAATATCGCCGATCGAAGCCACATTCCGCAGAATGCCTTCTGCCTCTGCATGCATCACACGCTCTTTTCCATACCCGCCGATGATGCCCGGAATGCCGGTGTTCGGAACCGCGCTTCCGCTTCGGATCACGCGTCCGAGATTGTGGCCTCGCTTCGTCTCGATAACGATATCCACATCCTCTCCCGCCGTAAATCCCGGTCCGAGTGCGATGGTGAGCGGCGCCATATCGCGATTCGTTCCAAGGTTTTTCTTCGCCAGAATCGCATCGACCACCACTGCCGGATGAAGCAATGAAATGCTGACTCCCGCCGGATCAACAAGCACCGGAACGGCGTTCTTTCTCCAGATCCGCTCCATTTCCTGCCGGAGGGCTTCCTTTCTTTTTTCCGTATCAGTAAGATCCACATCTATGCGCACGGCTTTCACTTTCTCCACCTGCGCACTTTCGGCGTATACCGCTTCGCTTAACGCCACCTGCCGCCGGATCGCCGCCGGGTGTTCTGCTTCCAATACCAGCAGACGAAAACCTGCTTTTTTCAGACGATGAATCGTGCCCGTCGCAAGATCTCCTGCGCCCCGCACAACGATTAAATCTGTCTTTTTCATCGTTTTCTTTTCCTTCTTTCGTCTCTGCAGCCGCCTTTTTCTTCCGTCTTCTGCGGTCTGCTTCGTTATTCTCAAACGAGAATAACGCTTTTCCCATTAATTAAAATACAGGAAAGGACCCGTTTTGTCAACGTGTCCCCGTAAAAAAATCTTCGCCGAACCATTTCTGGAATGCCTGATCAGCGCCTGTCCGGACTTCTTTTTCAAATTTTCGGTACCGTTCCAGAAACGCTTTCCCCTCCGGGGTGAGAACGGTCTGGCCGCCGTTGCTTCCGCCGCGGTTTCCCTGCACAAGCGGAATGCCGAGATCCTCCTCGGCGCGCTTTAAAATTTTCCAGCCCTTGGAATACGCCATCTCCATGCATTTGCATCCTTTCGAAAGCGAACCGGTCGCCTCCACGTGCTCCATCAGCTCCGCCACTCCCGGGCCGAACGCGTGCTCTGTCCGGCTGACGCGAAGCCGCATGTCATACCGCAGCTTCTGCCGCAGTCCTTCTTCTTTTTCTTCCATCTCCAACCTCACTTCTTCACAGCAGCACGCGGTACTCTGCCTCATAGGCAATTCCCGCCGCGTCAAGCGCTGATCGGATCTCCTTTCCCTCTTCCGGTGCAGCCTTCCACGCAAGTCCGCAGCCCGCCGTGATCTCCCGCGGAACCGGGATCATGCGCCCCGGCAGGCCGTGCGCTCTCGCATACTGTTCCATCTGCATCGCCTGTGTTGTGCCTGCGAACGTCAGAATCCACGTTTCTTTTCGCTGTCTCATCCTACTTCCTCTTCTGCAAATTCGCGCAGTGCCTGCGCGGCGGTCCGCACTTCTTCCTCACAAAGTACATGGGAAAAGCTGAACCGTACAGCCCCCTGTTCCCGTGTTCCAAGGGCTTCGTGCATCAGCGGCGCACAGTGCGCTCCGCTGCGGACGGCAATCCCGTACTCTTCATACAGCCAGTCGCTGACCCTTGCAGAATCGCAGGATCCGATGTTCAATGCCACGGTCGGAACCCGCTGCTGCAGATCGTCTGTTCCATATAAAACAAGTCCCGGTATTCCCTGAATTTCTTCCAGAAAAAGACGCATCAGTTCCCTCTCTCTTTTGTAAATCGTTTTGATTCCTGTCTTTTCCAGATATTCCAGTGCCCCGCAAAGCCCCGCAATTCCATGAACATTCAGCGTTCCCGCCTCGAGATGCTCCGGCATCGCCGCAGGCTGCTCTTTTTCATAACTTCGAATTCCGCTGCCGCCCATTTTAAGCGGCCGCACCGTAAGTCCCGGCCGGACATAAATCCCGCCCGTTCCCTGCGGCCCCAGAAGTCCCTTGTGGCCGGAAAAGCAGAGCACATCGATCCCGCTCTTCTGCACATCAATCGACAGAATCCCCGCTGTCTGCGCCGCATCGACAATCAGCAGAAGCTGATGCCGTTCCGCAATTTCGCTCACCCGAGCAAGGTCGGTGATATTTCCGGTCAGATTGGAGGCGTGCGTGACGATGATCGCTTTCGTGTTTTCCCGAACCGCCGCGTCCATCTGATCATATTCCATGACTCCGTCTGCATCCGCCGGAAGGATAGAAAGTTCCACTCCTTGTTTTTCCATTGCATACAGCGGGCGCAGAACGGAATTATGCTCACAGACCGTCGTGATCACATGGTCTCCCGGTTCAAAGAGTCCGAAAATCGCGGTGTTCAGCGCCTCCGTATCGTTGCACGTAAAGGCGATCCGCTCTGGGCTTTCTGCGTGAAACAGCTCTGCCAGGCGCATTCTCGTCTCAAAAACAACTCGCCCCGCATCCATCGTCGCATCGTGTGCGCCGCGCCCCGCATTTCCGC
>CAVBNJ010000076.1:0-9871 GCA_963596755.1 bacterium | reverse complement strand
CGAAAAACAGCAGGACGAAGCGTTCTTCCGCCAGATGATGGTGCTCGATCTGTATGCGCGGGAAAATATGAAGACGCGGCCGCATTTTGCAAAAGATCCGTCCGAGTGGAAAAACGAGTCGCGTGATTTCTATCAGAAAGAAGCCGAAACGCGAGAGCTTCTGCCATCGTATGCAGCGTACGACTGGAAACAGCTGCAGCGCATGACGCATGTCGAAGTCTTTGATTACGATGTGCTCGGAAACGGAGAAAAGGCGCGCAGGGTGCTTCTGTTTGATTATCAGAAACGCGATCCGCTGACGGGAAATGCGGAGATGATCGACTGCAGTGAGCTTTTTTACGCTTGACATTTCAAAAGAACATGAGATACTAGAAAAGGTAATAAAATATGAAAATACAGGATTTTGTAGTGCTCGATCTCGAGACGACGGGTCTTTCCGTAAAAGAGGATCAGATTCTGGAGATCGGCGCAGTGAAAGTAGAGAATGGAGAGGTAACGGCGTCGTACGAAACGTTTGTGAATCCGGGCCGGAAGGTGCCGCCGCGGATCACAGAACTCACCGGCATCCGGGATGAGATGATCGCGGATGCGCCCGATGTGGAGACGGCTGTCCGCGGATTCCTGGATTTCTGCGGGGATCTGCCGCTTCTGGGTCACAACATTCTCTTTGATTACAGCTTTATCAAGCAGGCGGCCATCAATGCCCGCCTGGAATTTGAAAAGGATGCCTGGGATACCTTAAAGATTGCGCGGAAAGCGCTGCCGGATCTGGAGAGCAGAAGCCTGGAAGCGCTCTGCGGCTATTATCAGATTCCGCGTGAGCACGCACACCGCGCGATGGACGATGTGCTGGAAACGCTGGCACTGTTCCGAAAGCTGGAAGAAGGTTTTTCAAAAGATCACCCGGAGTGGTTTCAGGCAGCGCCGTTAAAGGCGAAAATGAAACGCGAAGTTCCGGCAACGGAAGCGCAGAAACGGTATCTGGCCGATCTGATCCGGTACCATGAGCTGAATCTGGAACCGGAGTGGGGAGCGCTCACGAAAAGCAGGGCATCCCGCATGATTGATCAGATCATTCTGGAACATGGAAGAATGGAAAAAAGACAGAAATAAAGAAAGGATGGAACGGAAAATGAGCAATAAAGTGAACCGAAAAGCGCCGGCAGAACAGCCGAAAAAGAAGAAAGATCCGCTTGCAAAGAAGAGAAAGGCAGCAGCGGTGCTGGCACTGATTCTTGCTGTAGTGATGGCACTCGGCATGATTCTTCCGGCACTTTTATATCTGGTATAAATTACAGATAGACGAGAGGCAGAGTATGAAAAACAGCAGAAAAATAGAAGGTCTGCTTGTTCTGATTGCTGCGTTTGTGTTCTGCTTTTTTGCAGAACCGGTCAAAGCGGATGCAGGGACGGCGCTGGACGGCATCTATATTGAAGATATTTCCGTCGGCGGCATGACAGAGGAGCAGATCAGTCAGGCAATCAACGATAAAATAGAACAGCTGAAGCCCTCGGTGATCAATTTTTCCGCCGGGGAGCAGAACGCGCAGGTGACAGCCGGCGATCTCGGTCTTTCCTGTGCCAACCCGGAGGTGGCAAGAGAAGCTGTTACGATCGGGCAGGAAGGCAATGTGCTGAAGCGTTTTCAGACGCAGAACAGACTGAAAAAAGGAGAGACGGTAACGTTTTCTCTGAAATACACGGTGGATGGAGAGATAACGCGCCAGGCAGTCGAAAACAGCACGGCGGTACTGAACCGTGAAGCGACGGACGCGACACTGACACGCCAGGACGGCGAGTTTATCGTCAATCCGGGACAGAGCGGATGCAGCGTTAATGTGGATGAATCCACGGCGAAAGTTGTCAATTATCTGACGACAAGCTGGCGGGGCGGCATCGGCGGCGTGGAACTTGTAACAGAGGAAACGCCGGCGGGCGGAAATCCGGAGCAGCTTGCCCTCGTAAAAGATCTGCTCGGTGAGGGCACGACGGAGTACGGCAATGGTACGAGCGGCAGAAAACAGAATGTCGCAGTCGGAGCGGAGAAGATCAACGGAACGATCGTTCAGCCGGGCGAAGAGTTTTCCGTGGAGGCAGTCGTTGTCCCGTTTGATGCGGAAAACGGCTATGCGCTGGCGGCATCGTATGAGATGGGAAAGGTTGTCGATTCCTACGGCGGCGGTATCTGTCAGGTTTCCACAACACTCTATGTTGCCGTTTTAAAAGCAGAGCTTGAGGTGACAGAACGGTACAATCATTCGATGATCGTGCACTATGTGGATCCGTCGATGGATGCGGCGATTGCAGAGGGCTTAAAAGACCTGAAATTCGTGAACAACACGGATGCGCCGATCTATATTGAGGCGAGCGCCGACGGAAGCACCCTGCATTTTGCAATTTACGGTCATGAGACGAGAGATCCGAACCGCACCGTCCGTTATGAGAGTGAGACGACAAGTACAGAAGATCCGTCAACGAGCCTGACGGAGGATGCGAATGCATCGTTCGGTTCGATCGAGCAGACATCCTACGGCTATCAGGGTTCGACGGCACGGCTCTGGAAGATTGTGAATGATAATGGAAATGAGACGCGGGAGCAGGTGAATTCCAGCACCTACCGCATGACATCGGATGTCTACACGGTTGGAACGAAGACGGACAATGCGACGGCGCGCGCAGAGCTGCAGGCGGCAATTGCGGCAAACGATCTTGCAAAGGCAAAGGAGGTTGCGGCAAAATACAGCGGCAGTTCATCGTCGGATGATTCCGATACGAAGGAAAATGACAGTGATGAGGATTCCGGCGATTCGGATGATACCGAAAAGACGGATGACAGCGACGACGCAGATACAGCGGAGGACGAAGAGGAATAGGCGTTTTCTGCAGAAAATGGGAAAGCAGAGGGAAGAGGAGAACAGGTTCCGTCTGCTTTTTCTCTGCCAGGCGATAATTTGAGGTTCGAGGAGGATGAGGATGCGAAAGGGCAAATTACAGCAGAGTGTGCTGGTGCGCTCAGTGTTTAAAATGCTGGGCCAGAAAAGAGAAGACGCGGCGGGCCCGGCGGTCGGACGCGGCGTTTCGGCGCTTGCGGGCGAAGCGGAGACGCAGGTGTTTTCGTGTGCGCCGGTGCTGGTAAAGGATACGGAGGACGCGGTGCTGGCGGTCTGCCGGGTGTGCAACAGTGTGGCTGCGGCAGGTGCTGCGGCAAAAGGCGTGCTGGTATCGCTGATGCTGCCGGAGGCGATGGAAGAGAAGGAGTTAAAGGAGCTGATGCGGGCGATCGACGGTGCGTGTGCGCGGTATGGAGCGGCCGTGATCGGCGGACACACGGAGGTGACGGACGGGGTTTCGGTTCCGGTGCTGACGGTGACGGCGGCAGGTGTTACAAAGCGCGCAGGGCTGTTTGATCCGTCCTGTGTGACGGCGGATCTGGATCTTGTCGTGACGAAGGGGATTGCGCTCGGCGCAGCGTCTTATCTGGCGAAGACGCGTCGGGAGGAGCTTCTTGCGAGATTTTCGCCGGGATTTATCCACGGGGCGGAGGATTTCGCGGAAGATTATTCCGTTTGCCGTGAGGCGGAAATTGCGGCGGAACACGGGGCGCTGGCGATGCAGGATCTCTCGGAGGGCGGTATTTTTGGTGCGCTCTGGGAGATGGCGGACGGCGCTGGTGTCGGGCTGGATGTGGCGCTGAAGAGAATTCCGATCCGGCAGGAGACGGTGGAGATCTGTGAGTTTTTCGGCGTGAATCCGTACCAGATGCTTTCGACGGGATCGCTGCTGATTGCGGCGGCGGACGGCGAAGGGCTGGTGCAGAAGCTGGCACTTGAAGGGATTCCGGCGGCGGTGATTGGACGGACGACATCCGGTAAGGAGCGGATTCTCCGGAATGGGGAAGAGGTTCGGTATCTGGATAAGGCGCAGATGGATGAGATGTATCGGGTGGCGAGATAGCGTCAGGTTTTAGAATATACGACAGGAGTGATGAGTAAAATGGCACATTTGAATATTGTTCTTCATGAGCCGGAGATTCCGGCTAATACGGGTAACATCGGACGGACGTGTGTGGCGACGGGGACGAAGCTGCATCTGATTAAGCCGCTGGGGTTTGATATTTCGGACAAGGCGGTGAAGCGCGCGGGGCTGGATTACTGGCCGAAGCTGGATGTGACGGTGTATGAGAGTTATGAGGACTTTCTGGAGAAGAATCCGGGGGCGAAGATTTACTATGCAACGACGAAGGGGCCGCAGACGTATGTGGATGTGCAGTACGAGGAGGACTGCTTCATCATGTTCGGAAAAGAAAGCGCAGGCATCCCGGAGGACATTTTGTACGATAATCAGGAAACCGCGGTTCGGATTCCAATGATCAATGACATCCGGTCGCTGAATCTTTCGAACTCTGTGGCGATCGTATTGTACGAGGCGCTGCGGCAGAATAATTTTGACCACATGCAGCTCGCGGGGCATTTGCGGACGCATGAGTGGAGATAGGTGACGGACGACGGACGGGACTTGGGGCCGCAGGATGTGGAAACGGGGCGTGCTGTTTCGGAGGCCAAGAGCATCTAAGAAGCTGATATTTTGCTAAAAGCGCATCAGAAAAAGGCAAACTCGCTGCGCTCAGACAGTGCCTTTTTCTGATGCAACGCAAAATACCACCTTCCAAGATGCTTAGGCCTCCTGCAAATGCATGCCCTGTTTCCACATCCTGCGGCCCCAAGTCCCTGGTTGTGCGGGCGGACGCCATTGCTGCGCTCGGCTGAGGATGTTATTTCTTTTTTTGGCGTTTTAGGATTCGGAAAATCCGGTCACGGTTGTAACGCTGTATGATGACGAGAAGAAGATCAAGAAGTGCAGCAGCGAGGGAGGTCAGGAGAAAGACCGGAAAGGCGTGAAACCAGTGGGAGGCGAGGATGGGGAGGAGGCTTAAGGGGATGATGACCTCGTGGACGAGTTCGGCCTGGCACATGGCGCCGGCGATTTCGGGGAGGGTGTGGAGTTTGGGATCGAAGAGGTCGGGGTAGTACGTGGGAAGTTTCCCTTTCCAGGCTTTGACACGGAGGGCGCGGTAGAGTCTGTGCTCGAAGGGACGAAGCTGGTACCAGGAGCGGGTGAGGTCGGAGCGGTTTTTCATGGTGTGCTGGAAAACAAAGCCGGTCAGGAGTCGGATGGCGAAGTGGTAGGTGGTCGTCGCGAAGGTGATGGCAAGCGTCAGCGAGAGGTCGGAGCGGGTCGCGGCGTGGAGCCAGATCAGGAAGGCTGTCACAGCGAAGAGGAGGACTGTGACAATGTTGAGGGTCAGGGGGAGGTTTTTGGTCTGTTTCATGGGGATCAGCTCCGTTCTTTAGAAGGTGGTGAGGAGAGTTTCTAATTCGGTGAAGACCTGTCCGGCGTAGAGCTGTTTGATTTCATGGCGGCTCATGCCGGAGACATCTGCCTGGAAGGTGAAGGTGTGGGCCTGGTCTTTGCAGAAAATGCAGAAGTAGACGACGCCCTGTACACTGTCTGCGTTGTTCGGGTCGAGGTTTCCGGTTGTGCCGGTGATTCCGATGGCGATGGCGGTGTTCAGGTTTTTCTGGACCGTGCGGGCCATGGCCTCGGCGCATTGCGGGGAATAGACGCCGTACTGGCGGATTACAGCAGGATCGACGCCGACGAGGACTTTTGTCTCATTCAGATACGTAACGTAACCGCCGGGAAAGATGGCGGAGGCGCCTTCGGTGTCGGTGATCAGCGAGGCGATCAGCCCGGAGGTGCAGCTTTCCATGGTGGAAATGGTGGTGTGGGATGCGATGAGGCGTTTAATGATGGAATCAATTTGGTTTGCATTCATAGTTGAAAATACCTCCAGAGTAATTTTAATATGTCTGGCAAAAAAGCCCCTCAGCGGAGGGGCTTTTCGTAGTTACTGTTTGGGTGCTTCGCCTTTGGCGAGTGTAAAGATAAATTCCGTACCAACGCCCTCCGTGCTGATGACATTGATATTCTGATTATGCGCAGCGATAATCTCCTTGACGATCGAAAGTCCGAGCCCTGTTCCTTTGCGGTCCTTGCCGCGGGATGCATCGAGCTTGTAGAAACGCTCCCAGATTTTCGTGATGCTCGCCTTCGGAATGCCGCAGCCGGTATCTTTGACGGAGACGAAAACCTTGCCGTGTTTTTCCGTCGTCTCCACCGTGATTGTGGAATCGTTGTTGCTGAACTTGATCGCATTATCGATCAGATTATACAATACCTGCTGAATCTTTCCCATATCGGCACAGACATACAGCGTGCGCGAGGCGAGAATCAGGGAAATGGAAATCCGTTTTTTCGTGCACGTACCTTCAAATGAGGCCGCTGTATCTTTGATGACCGCGTTGATATCAAACGAGGTCAGATCGAGTATATTTCCCTTGTCATCAATATCATTCAGTGTCAGAAGACTCTGCGTCAGCTTGTGCAGCCGCTCCGTCTCAAAGAGGACGATTTTCAGATACTTTTCCTGCATCTCCGGCGGGATCGTTCCGTCGAGAATGGCCTCGACGTAGCCTTTGATCGAGGTCAGCGGAGAACGGAAATCGTGTGAGACATTTGCCACAAACTTTCTCTGATATTCCCCGGTCTTGTTCAGCTCGCCGGACATGTAGTTCAGCGTGGAGGCAAGATACCCCATCTCGTCGTGCGATTTGACATCAATCTTATGCGTCAGGTTGCCTGCGGCATACTCCTTAGCACCGTTGATAATCTTTTTCAGCGGCCGGTAAACGACGATGGAGAAAAAGATCAGGATCACAAACGAGAGTCCGAAAACCAGCGCAAAGAGAAAATCGATCCGTGCCAGCAGGCTTTCCCGCTGCTGATAGACATCCTGCAGCGGCAGGTGGATGGCGATATATCCTTTGATCCGGAAGTCCGAGGTGACAGGAACCATGACGCTGAGCATCTTATCCTCAAAATATCCGAAAAACGTTCCTACACTGTAATATTTGCTGCCGAGGGCAACCGGATCGAAGCCGGAGAGTGTCTCGGTGTTTTCCTCGTCAAGATCAGAGGCGGTATTTAAAAGAATTTCCCCCTCCGGGCTGATGAGCCAGATCTGGGAATTGTGATACGCAGCCAGCGATCCGAGTGAATTGTAGAGATCCGCAAGGGAGCGCTCATCGTGATAATAAAGGTCACCCTGCTTCGCGGCAATCTGTGTGGCCTCCCGGTACAGGCTGGTGCTGGCACCGGAGACCAGACTGTCCTCGACCATGCGGGAGCCGACCGTGGAGATCAGCGTGAAGCCGGCGACGGCGAGGATCACGTAAATAAGAATTAATTTCCGGTAAAGCGTGCGTCGCATTATTTTTTAACCTCGAATTTATAACCGATGCCCCAGACCGTTGTGATCGCCCAGGTGTCATGGTCTTTGATTTTTTCGCGGAGGCGTTTGATATGAACGTCGACCGTTCGTGTATCACCGATGTATTCATAGCCCCAGATGTGGTCGAGAAGCTGCTCGCGCGTGAAGACCTGGTTCGGTGAGGATGCCAGGAAGTAGAGAAGCTCTAATTCCTTCGGCGGCATGTCGATTGTGCGTCCCTGATAGATCACGGAGTAGTTCGTCTGATTGATGATCAGATCCGGGTACTCGACGCATTTTCCGGCGGTCGCGGAGACCGGGAGGGTGCGGGACGGCTGGAATCTCCGGAGTACTGCCTTGACGCGGGCAACGAGCTCCTTGGAATCAAATGGTTTGATAATATAATCATCCGCGCCGAGCTCCAGGCCGAGGACCTTGTCGAATACCTCGCCTTTTGCCGAGAGCATGATAATCGGAACATCGGAATCGTGCCGGATTTCGCGGCAGACCTGATAGCCGTCCATGCCGGGCAGCATCAGATCGAGCAGAATCAGGTTCGGCTGGAAGGAGTGAAACTCCCGGACAGCCTCTTCTCCATCGTTTACAATTTTTGTGTCATAGCATTCCTTGGTCAGATAGAGAGAAATCAGTTCTGCGATATTGTTATCGTCATCGACGATCAGAATTTTCTGTTTGGAAGCCATAAAAGTTTCTCCTTCACTTGCTGCAGGACGAAACAGAATCGCGTGCTCCGTCCTGCGGTTTTAAGTCTTAACTCTATTTCTTAAAGGTAACAATCGTAACGCCGGCATCACCCTCGCCAAACTCCGCTAAATGGAAGTCCTCAACGTGTTTCTGGCGTCGCAGATAATTGTGAATGCCCTTCCGCAGTGCGCCCGTTCCTTTTCCGTGGACAACGCGGACACTCGGCAGATGGGAGAGATAGGCATCGTCGAGATATTTGTCGAGCTCTGCAATCGCCTCATCGACCGTCTTTCCGAGCAGATTGATTTCGGTGGAAATCGTCGCTGCCTTGGAAAGTTTCGATTTTCCGCTGCTGGTGCGGGAGATGGACGGACCTGTGATAACAGCCTCATCGATCAGGACAAGATCGGAAATATGAACTTTCGAACGCATAATACCCATCTGGACGAAGAGATATCCTTTGGAATCCGGGCGGGTGCTGACGGTACCTTTGAGGTTCATACTGAGGACTTTGACTGCATCTCCAAGATGAAGATCCTGCGGGCGCAGATTTCCGGTGCGCTTCGGTACTTCTTTTGCCTTCTTCTTGTCGAGCTTGTTCATCTTTTCACGCAACGCAGTACGTTTCTGCTCCATCTCGCGGACGGAAACGTTCTCTTTTCCGAACTTCTGGAAATCGCGCATCGTCTGGTCGGCGTATTCTTTCGCCTCGCGGAGAATCCGCTGAGCCTCTTCGGTCGCGTTGGAGATCATCTTGTCTTTTCTTGCCTCGATCTGTTCCTGGTTTTTGGCAAGGCTCTGTTTTAAGGATTCTACCTCAGCGCGGGTGCGTGCCAGTTCTTCCTGCTCGCGCTCCAGCGTAATACGATTTTGCTCGAGAGTGGTCAGAACATCCTCAAACGATTCATCCTGCTCGCTGATTTCATCTTTGGCCTTGTTGATGATGTAGTCCGGCAGGCCGAGTTTGCTGGAAATGGCAAATGCGTTACTCTTTCCAGGAACGCCGACGAGCAGACGGTAGGTCGGGCTTAACGTCTCTACGTCAAATTCACAGCAGGCATTCTCGACGCCCGGTGTGGATAATGCGTAGATTTTCAGTTCGCTGTAGTGCGTCGTCGCCATCGTGCGGATGCCGCGCTCGTGGAGCGTGGAGAGAATGGCGATCGCAAGTGCCGCACCTTCGGTCGGGTCGGTACCGGCGCAGAGCTCGTCGAAGAGGACGAGGGAATTGCGGTCCGCCTTGTTGAGGAAGGAAACCACGTTCGTCATGTGGGATGAGAAGGTACTTAACGACTGCTCGATGCTCTGCTCATCGCCGATATCGGCGTAAACCTCGTCGAACACAGCGAGGGAGGAGCGGTCGAGCGCCGGAATATGAAGTCCGGACTGACCCATCAGCGTTAAAAGACCGACGGTTTTCAGAGATACGGTTTTACCGCCGGTGTTCGGTCCGGTGACGATCAGAAGGTCGAAATCCTCGCCGAGCGACAGGTCGATCGGGACAACTTTTTTCGCATTGATGAGTGGATGGCGTGCCTTGCGCAGATGAATTTTGCCTTCGGTGTTGAAGATCGGCTCGTTGGCGTTCTGCTCCATTGCGAGAGCGGCGCGCGCGAAGATAAAGTCGAGTTCCACCATGTTTTCCAGGTCATAACGGATCTCATCGCGATGCAGGTCTGCCTGTGCACTCAAAGATGCGAGAATGACTTCGATCTCTTTTACCTCCTCGATCTCCAGCTCGCGGATGTCGTTGTTCAGTTTGACAACCGCCATCGGCTCAACGAAGAATGTGGAACCGGTCGAGGACTGGTCATGCACCATGCCCGGCACCTGGCC
>CAVBNJ010000075.1:0-9918 GCA_963596755.1 bacterium | reverse complement strand
TGTCGGCGTATACGTATTATAAAAACAAAAATATTGATCTGAAGCGCGGCGCGCTCGTCACGATTACTGCTTTTGTCGGTACAGTGGTCGGCAGCTACTGCGGCTTCCTGTTCAGCCAGCAGAACCCCGACGGCCTCGGCTATCTCTCCATGCTGACGACCATTTTCCTCGGCATCAAATTTCTCGTCAAACCGGTCACCGGCGGAAAAGAGGCGGATGCTCAGTCTGGAAAGGTCAGCCGGAAGACCATTCTGGCGATGGTGCTCGGCTGCGGCATCGGCTGGGTCTGCGGCTTCACTGGAAGCGGCGGCGGAATTCTGATGCTCACGGTATTCACCGTCGTACTTGGCTACAATCTGAAGGTTGCCGTCGGAACCAGCACTATGATCATGAGTCTTGTCGCACTGACTGGTGCCGTCAGCCATGTTTCCATGGGCGCACAGATTTTCCCGCTTCCTATGGCAATCGTCGTGATCTCCTGCCTGATCGGAGCTGTTGTCTCTGCCCGGTTTGCAAACCGCTGTGAGATCCGAAAACTGAACCATGTGGTCGGTGTCGTTCTGGCAATCCTTGGCGCTGTGACGATTTTGATCAAAATCCTGTAACTGCAAAGTGCACTGGCAGAAAATTTTGCCGGTGCACTTTTTTTGCTTTTATTATTTTCTAATATCTTTTATTATAAGAAGAAATTTTCTAACATTTATGCGTTTTGCTCAAAATCTTACTCTCTTTTTCTACTAACCCCTTTCCCGTATTTCTGCTATAATAAATTACACTACAAATTGTGATTTCCTCAAAATAGAGGAGGTATCGAGTATGAGAAAATACAAAAAAATTGCCAATATATTTTATCTTTGCAGCCTTGTCTTCTTCATCCTCGCCGCACTGAACTTCACCGGCGCATCGGATATCAAGGGCGCGATCATCTATGTATGTATCGGCTTCGTATTATTCTGCTCCGGTTCTGTCATTGCAAAGAAAGACAAGAAAGATGACGGCAGTCAGAAGTAACCTTTTATAAGTTATAAGTGAATGAAAAAAATCTCCGGGAAAACAGAGCATGCTCAAAATGATATGCCGTTTCCCGGAGATCTTTTTTATATCAAATTTTTTCAGTCTTCAATCGCCGCTTTCTGCGTATTGATTTCATAGAATGCACGGACATCCATTTTCGGCTCGCGGTGGTATGTGTAAATGCCGTTCTGTTCCTGCTCCACATCGGTAAGCTGTGTGTAGCAGAAGCCGAACATTTTCGGATTGCGAAGCAGAACGTTCGTCAGGCCGCGGTAGCGCTCGACAAATTCTTCTTTCGTCTTCGGGCCGTCGCCGTAACCCCAGGCTTTTTCATCAGAAGCATCCGTCGCCCATTTGATGCCGCCGTACTCACTCACAAACATCGGCAGACCCGGCGTATACTGCTGACGGGCTGAGTGCTCATCGCGGAACGGGCCGGTGCCCTCTCCGAACGGATCGAAGCTCTGACCGAAGATTTCCGGATTCTGCTGGTAATCGTGAACGTCATAGATATCTGTCTCAACGTGATAATTTCCGCTCGTATCGATGCACGGACGCGTCGTATCATACTGTTTCGTCGCACGGTATGTATTTCGGATGAGTCCGTCCTTCTGGCGGCGTCCCTCGTAGTCCCACGTCTCATTGAACGGGCACCAGCCGATGATGGCAGGATGGTTGAAATCGCGGGCGATCACTTCCATCCACTCCGGCAGAAATGCTTCGTAGGAACTGTAATCGGAAATGTCGAAGCCCCAGCTTGCCATCTCACCCCAGACGAGGTAGCCCATGCGGTCGCAGTGGTATAAGAAGCGCGGCTCAAAAACTTTCTGATGCAGGCGGGCGCCGTTGAAGCCTGCCGCCATGGAGAGGCGGATATCGTTCTGCAGTGCTTCATCGGACGGGGCGGTATAGATGCCGTCCGGGTAAAAGCCCTGATCGAGAACGAGGCGCTGGAAGACAGAAACACCGTTGATCAGGAAGCGATAGCCGTCCAGTTTCACCTCGCGCAGGCCGAAATAGCTCTTTACTTCATCCTCACCGAACGTAAGCTTCAGGTCATACAGATTTCCCTCGCCCGGCTGCCAGAGATGACGCTCGGAGAGCGGAACGGTAACGAATACATTGCCGCAGACTGCCTTTGCGGATGATGTTCCGCACGGTGTTCCTTCGTAGGATGCTTCCGCAGTAAACGTTCCCTCGCCGGAAACGACGGCTTTGATCGTGACGGTATTGTCCGCGATATTCGGGTAATACTGTGTGCTCACGATATGTGCGGTCGGAACAAACTCCAGCCATACCGTCTGCCAGATGCCGGTCGTGCGGGTGTAGGAACAGCCATACGAAGCATAGCGGTCCGACTGCTTTCCGGTCGGTTGCATTGGACTTCTGGTGTCATCCTCGGCATAGACAACAAGGTGATTTTCGCCCTCTTTTACAAGACCGGAAATCTCAAATGCAAACGACGCATAGCCGCCTTTGTGCCATCCCGCCTCAGTTCCGTTTACAAACACATGGCACTCGTAATCGACAGCGCCGAAGTGAAGATAGATCTTTCCGGCACACTGCGCGGCGTCGAGCGTGAAGGTACGGTGATACCACACAGCAGGAATAAAATCGGTATAGTGAACCCCACTCAGCTCACTCTCCGGGCAGAACGGAACAACGATTTTCTGATCCTTCCACTCTGTTTTCTGTCCAAAGCCCTGCTCCATACCGCTCCGTCCAAAATCAAACGCGAAATCCCACGTTCCGTTGAGATTGCACCATTCTTTCCTCTCCATCTGCGGGAACGGATGCTCCCATCTTGGAATATTCTGATTCATAGTAAAAACCCTCCTGTTTTCTTCGGCAGCCAAAAGATTTTCGAGCTGCCGCACGATACTTCTATTATATACTTGAATTCCACGGATTGGTAGATTTTATTGCATAATTCCCCCCATTTTCCACATACTACCCATACAGCACAAATTATGGAAAGTATGTGGAAACAGGAGGAATTTTTAATATGAAAGCGACGGGAATTGTTCGGAGGATTGATGATCTGGGGCGTGTGGTGGTTCCGAAGGAGATTCGGCGTACGATGCGGATTCGGGAAGGGCAGTCGATGGAGATTTATACGGGGCGTGAAGGGGAGATTATTCTGAAGAAATACTCGCCGATGGAGGAGCTGGCGGAGTGTGCGGCCGGATTTACGAAGTCGATTTCGGCGGTGACGGGGTGTCTTGTCTGCGTTTCGGATCAGGAACAGATTGTGGCGGCGAGCGGGCCGGAACAGAAAAGTTATCTTGGGAAGTCGATCAGCAGCCGGCTGGAGGAGGCGATTTCAAACCGGAAAATGGTGATTGCGAGGCCGGGGGAGAAAGCTTATTTTTCGATTCTTGAAGACGATAACTCCACCTCGCCTCTGCCGGAGCTCATCTTTCCGATTCTCTCCTCCGGGGATGCCATCGGATCGGTGATTCTCTGTGAGAAAAATAAAGAAACAATGCCGGATGAAGCCGAGAAAAAACTCCTCCAGGTGGCGGCGACGTATCTTGGACGGGAAATGGAAAACTGAAACGTAAATTTAACTTGCCTTTTCTATGCGCATTGTCTACAATAAAAAACGACTGTTAAAGGTACTCTCAAACTTTGGGAGTACCGTCTATTACATAGGAGGAATTTCCATTTATGAAATACATCACAAAGAAATTCGGTTCCCTCATTCTGACCTTGCTTCTCGTCTCGTTTTTATCGTTCTTCGCCTTTTCGGTGATTCCGGGAGACGCGGCGAAATCGCAGCTGGGAACGGAGGCGACGCCGGAGCGGATTGAGGCTCTGCAGAAAGAAATGGGACTGGACCGGCCGGTTCTCGAGCGGTATGCGTCGTGGGTGGCCGGCTTTTTTCATGGGGATCTCGGCACTTCGTATTCCTACTCGATGCCGGTCGGCGATCTGATCCGCGATAAAATTCCGATTACGATCACCATCACGATTATCGCCTTTCTGATGATTCTTGTCGTCTCGATCCCGATCGGCATTTTCACAGCGCAGCACGCCGGAGGGCATCTCGACCGGCTGATCATGACGCTCAACCAGATCATCATGTCTGTTCCGGGATTTTTCATCGGCATTGTGATTACATACGTCTTCGGCCTGATCCTGAAATGGTTCCAGCCAGGCGCCTACGTTTCAATCTCCGAGAGCTTTACCGGCTTCGTCGGCTATCTGATCGCACCGTCTGCGGCCATCGCGCTTCCGCGCTGTGCCATGGCGGTCAAAATGCTGCGCAGCTCCGTGCTCTCGCAGCTCGACGCTGACTACGTGCGCACCGCCTATTCCCGCGGAAACAGTGCACGCCGCGTCATGTATCACCATGTGCTGAAAAATGCCCTGATTCCGGTGCTGACCTTCTGGGGCATGACGATTGCCGATATCGTGGCAAACAGTATTATTCTGGAACAGGTTTTCTCGATTCCTGGCATGGGCAGCCTTCTGATCACCTCGATCTCGAACCGTGATTACCCCGTGGTGCAGGGCATCCTTGTGCTGATCGCCGCACTCGTTATCATCATCAACTTCGTGGTAGATCTGCTGTACGGCAGAATCGATCCGCGGATCCGCGTAAAAGACTGAAAGGAGCTTTATCGATCATGAAAAAGAAACGCAATCTCACTCTGATCCTCGGAGCTGCTATCACTGCTTTTATGCTTCTGTTCCTTGTCATCGGATTTTTCTACACGCCGTACGACCCGGACGCGATGAACGGAGCCGCCAAATTTGCCGCACCGTCCCTCGCGCACCCGTTCGGCTGTGACCACTTCGGACGCGATATTTTCAGCCGTGTCTTAAAGGGAACCGGCACGACATTCTTCGTCGCCTTCGCCACGCTGCTGCTCGGCGGAAGCGTCGGTATTCTTGTTGGTGCTTTCACCGGCTACTTCGGCGGATGGATCGATGAAATCCTGATGCGCATCAACGATGTCATCGTTTCCTTCCCGGGTATCCTGCTGGCGCTCGTGTTTATCGCGCTGCTGGGGCCTGGAAAATATAATGTCATTCTCGCACTCGGCATCGTGTTTATCCCGAGTTTTGCCCGTGTCACGCGAAGTGAATTTCTTGCACGCAAAGACATGGACTACGTCAAAAGCGCACGCCTGATGGGTGTCTCCCATCTGCGGATCATGTTTGTACATATTCTGCCGAATGCTGTTCCGTCGCTCCTTTCGATGGCGGCGATCGGCTTCAACAATGCCGTTCTCTCGGAGGCTGGCATGAGCTTTCTCGGCATCGGTGTACAGCCGCCGGATGCGTCGCTCGGACGCATGCTCTCGGAAGCGCAGACGTATCTGATGACCGCTCCGTGGGGCGCGATTTTCCCGGGACTTGCCGTGATTCTGCTGGCACTCGGCGTATCGCTGCTCGGCGACGGATTACAGAAGAAAGGCGGTAACTGATATGGCACTTCTCGATGTACGTGATTTAAAAATTTCGTTTTACGATACCACGCCGCCGACCGAGGTTGTAAAGGGCATCTCCTTTTCGCTCGAAGAGGGCGAGACACTCGGCATCGTCGGGGAATCCGGTTCCGGAAAAACGCAGACGGCGCTCTCGATTCTCCATCTTTTGAAAGAAAACTCGGCTGTCTCCGGCGGGGAAATTATCTATGAGGGAGCTTCCGTCGCGCACGCTTCCCGCGACGATCTGCAGCGCATCCGCGGAAAGGAAATCAGCATGATTTTCCAGGAGCCGATGACCTCGCTGAATCCCGTTCTGACGATCGAAGAACAGATCGCGGAGGGACTGCTGATTCACGGAACCTGCACTCCGGCGGAACGGCACGAAAAAGTGCTTGCGATGATGCGCGAAGTTGAGCTTCCCGATCCGGAAGTGCTCTGTAAAAAGTACCCGCATCAGCTCTCCGGCGGCCAGCGGCAGCGTGTGATGATTGCCGCGGCGCTCATCACCGAGCCGAAGCTTCTGATCGCCGACGAGCCGACAACGGCGCTCGATGTGACGATTCAGTCGCAGATTTTGAAACTGCTGAAAAAAATCAACGAACGCCATCACACGGCGATTCTTTTTATCTCGCATGATCTCGGCGTCATCCGCTCTCTCTGTGACCGGGTGATCGTCATGAATCATGGAACGATCGTGGAGTCCGGCAGTGTGGACGATGTCTTTTTCCATCCAAAAGAAGACTACACCCGCCGCCTGCTCGACGCGATCCCGAACCGGCGCACGTCGCTTCGGAAACGGAACAAAGGAGGCATAGCGCATGAGTGAACGTAATTCAAAAAACATTCTGGAAGTCTGCCATATCTCTGCCTCCTATCAGGAAGGAAAACAGAAAAAACAGGTGCTTCACGATGTGTCGTTTGAACTGCATGAAAACGAAATTTTAGGGCTCGTAGGAGAGAGCGGATGCGGTAAGTCGACGCTCTCCAAGGTGATCTTAGGATTTATCCCGCCGGACGAGGGCGAGGTTGTTTCGCAGGTCGACCATCCGCAGATGATTTTCCAGGACCCGTTTTCTTCTCTGAATCCGGCGAAGAAAATTTCCTGGATTCTGGAGGAGCCGCTTCGGATGCAGAAAGTTCCGAAAGAAGAACGGAAAAAGCGTGTCGCCGCGATGGCGGAAAAGGTCGGTCTCTCTGCCGAGCATCTGAACCGCCGGCCGCACGAGCTTTCCGGCGGCCAGCGCCAGAGAGTCAGCATCGCCGCCGCCCTGATCCAGGGCTCGCGCCTGATTCTCGCCGACGAGCCGGTGTCTGCGCTCGATGTGACGATTCAGAAACAGATCATGGAGCTGATGGTTCAGCTTCAGGAGGAGCTTCACCTCTCGATTCTCTTTATCTCGCATGACCTCAACGTCATCTACCAGATGTGCGACCGGGTTCTTGTGATGAAGGAAGGACGGATTGTGGAGAGTGCGGAGACGGAAGAACTGTTTGCACATCCGCAGAATGATTATACAAAAGAGCTTCTGGCGGCATCGCCGGAGCTGTAAATACAGGAATCTAACAAAAAAATCCCGGCAGCGGTTTTCCACGATAAAGTGGCTTAAAACCGTCTGCCGGGATTCTTTTTATCTCTTATTTCCAACACTCCTTAAATACCCGAAGTACATTCTTCGAAAAGACCTTCTCGATCTCCTCATCCGTAAAGCCTTCATGACTCATCACATCCGCGAGATGCTGCATATGTGCGGTGTCCGGCACATCCGTCTCGCCGTCGAAGCCGTCAAAATCGGTTCCGAGGCCGATGATGTCGATGCCGCCGATATTCCGCAGATACTTCATATGGCGCACCATATCCATCGTCGATGCCTTCTCCGCCTCCGGCTCTTCCTCGCGCAGGAATGCCGGGCAGAAGTTGATGCCGGTGACGCCGCCGCGCTCTGCGATCTGACGGATCATCTCGTCCGAAAGGTTCCGCAGATGGAAGCACTCACCGCGCGCATTGGAATGGGACGCGATGATCGGGCCTCTCGTGTGGGCGAAGACATCGCGGATTCCGGCATCATTCAAGTGCGACAGATCGATCACGATGCCGAGCCGCTCCATCTCCTCAACAAAGGCAATTCCGGTTGGCGTCAATCCGTTTTCCAGATCCGGGAGGTATGGTTTTCCCGCCTCCTGCGCCGGGTTCGGGAAACCAAGTTCATTCGGGAAATTCCAGGTCAGCGTGGAAATCCGCACGCCGAGATCGTACAGCGTGTGCAGTTTTTCAATGCTGCCTTCATAAACACCTCCCTCTTCGACCGTCATCACCGCACCGATTTTTCCTTCTTTCTGCACCTGCATCAGATCCGCATACGTCTTCACCTGACGAATCCGGTCTGGGTACCGCTCCACCTCGGATTTCCAGAGGTCGATCAGATTCATCACATGTTCATACGGTGTCTCATTTTTCAGTCCCTTCAGGAACGTAAACAGAGAAAAGCACTGGCACAGACTGCCGCCCTTCTCCAGCTTTTCCAGATTGATCTGAAGATCCGCATCCGCAAGATGCTCCTGTTTTTCCCTCCACTGCAGCGCCGGAATGGTGTCGCAGTGCATATCAATTACCTGAAACATGGTAGTTATCCTCTTTTCTGCTTTTTCTCTATTCTATCATACTTCGCTGCATTCCTGCGCAAAAACTGTAAGAAAACAGAAAAAGCCGCCTGTCTCATGGTAAATCCATAAGCCAGGCGGCTGATCCACACTGCATTCTAAAGTTCAAAATTTTTCATACTGCTGACACTTTACTGTACAGCCATCGCACGCTCTGCAAGCCATTCCTGTACCGTGGCAATATCCACCTTTACTGCCTGGGCAATCTGTTCAGGGGATAAGCCCATTTCAGAAAGAGAAACGGCAGTTTCCCTGGCTTTCTCTAACTTTCCTTCACTATAACCATCATCCCAAATTTCATCTTTGAATTCATTCAGTAACTCATCTATTTCACGACACATCATCTTCACCCCTTTTTCCGTGTTCTTCAATTCATAGACTCGTTCCGCAAGTATCTTACTATGCATCTCTTTTGCATCCTTACAATACAAATCATGCATCAGCCTCCCCAGTTCCGTATCTTCCTGCCGCATGGAATTTACGTAAATAATATGGGCCTCATCCTGAAAAGTTTCTCCGGTTTCCGCTATTTTTCTGTCCATGTGATAAATGGGAAGTCCGCGGCCGAGTATATCACTTTTCGTAATGAAAATCACATAGCTCTCCGGAAGTTCATCAAAATCCTCTCCGGGATTTAATGTGTTCATGTCCATCAGACCGCTGTAGTATCTTGCTCTCTTCGGAGATGCACCTTCCGTATCCTGCTGAATTTCCACATCGATCTGCCGTCCGTTGGAATCCTGAACCACACAATCCAGAATCGCGGAACGCCCCTGCAGATTCTTGTAATCCTTCTGGAGCACCTGGTCAACGATTTTCAGATCTTTTTTCTCCATGATGACCTGCAAAACATACTCTGTGCATTCCTGTTTCTTGAATACATTTCGCATGAACACATCGCTCATGATAGTAATCTCTTTTAAGGTTTCCCGATATCTTTGATAGCGTGCTTCCAGTCTCTCCGTTTTTCTGTTTTCTTTCTCTATAAACGTTTTGCTTTTCCTCCATTCTTTTTCAATGTCAGAAGAAGCCAGAACGTCTCTGTGCCCGAATTATGTTCTTTTTTATCTTATCATGGAAAGCAGGCTTTCTCAAGGTCAAAATTGTTGTCCAACTTTGAGCATTCCCTTACTCTTTCACTACTTTAATCGTTTTAAACAGCTTTGAAAGCAGACAGCTTTTCAAAAACACCGTCAGCGACGGAAGGCCGATAATAAAAAGAAAACTTCCTAAAATCAGATTTTTCTGAAAAAGAACAAGAACCAAAGTTGGCAGAAAACTCAGTAAAAACAACTGCAGCGTCGTACCCGGATGTCCAATGGCGAGGCGAAAGGAATTTTCCAGAAGTTTCTTTGTACTGTTTCTGAAATATGCGATGACCGGAAAGAAATATAAAAACCCGGAAAACAAAATCAGACACAGCATAAGCAGAAAGCTCAACAGAACCGGTGCTTTAAAAAAATGCGATACAATGTACAGATCACAGAAAAGAATCAGTCCAACACCCAAAGAAATCAGCCAGATCTGTGTTACCTGTTTAAAATTTTCACGAAACGCCTGAAAAAAAGATCTGGCGATGTAGGATTCCCGGTTTTCAGCCATCTGCAGACTTATCTGATAAAGTGCCGAAGTTGCCGCTCCAATCGTAACAATCGGAATACAGCACAGCAGCCACAAAACGTTCAAAATAATCAGATCTGTGATCTTATTAAAGTACTCCAAAAATTTACCATCCATCGAAAACAGACTCATGTTATCCTTCCTCCTCTGAAAAAAAATAATTAATTGCCTGCATGGCTTCCTCCAC
>CAVBNJ010000074.1:0-9926 GCA_963596755.1 bacterium | reverse complement strand
ATTACTGCCTGCGGGACTGTACGTACACCATCATGGGTGACACGTCGCAGAACATTCATTTCACGTACGGACTGAACGACTGGGAAGAGCTGAAAAAACTTGTGCTGACGGGAACGTACGATGCGTTTGGGGTGCTGCGGAAAAGTTACCGGAATACGGTGGAGATCTCCGATTTTGCAAATGAGATCCTGCGGCACGGAGATTTTGCCATCTATCCGGTGGAGCCGGTGCTGCGCCACGGAACGGCGGTGCGGAAAGAAGCGTTCGGCGATGAAGCATCGCTGCTTGCGGCGAGTGTGCAGACGATCAAAGCGTGGCAGGAGCAGGGATATGAGACGATTGCCGTTGTGTGCCGGGACGAGGCGGAAGCTGCTGAGACGGCGAGAAAGCTGAAACAATACGTGCCGGTCGTGGAAGAGGATCTTGAGACGGCAGAGTTCGGCGAAGGTGTCATGGTGCTCCCGGTGGCATATACAAAAGGACTCGAGTTCGACGCGGTGCTGCTGTTTGACCCGACAGAAGAAAAATATCCGGAAAATGACGGGCAGGTGAAGCTGCTTTACGTGGCGGCGACGCGTGCGCTGCATGAGCTGGCGGTGCTGTATACGGGAGAACTGACGGGAATTCTCGCGAAGGAAGCACCGAAGGGCCGCCACAACCAGGAATTTGCGATGGAGACGCTGACGAAAGCGAAAGAGTATGAAAAAGTATCGCTGACGCAGAAGGAGAAGCGGGAAGAGAACCGTGCGATCGGCATCCAGGAGATGGACGAGAGGAACAGCCACGGGCCGAAACGGATTGTGATCAAGCCGGAGCAGATTCCGGGAAGAGCGCCGGGAAATACGAGTACGACGGGTACGGCGGTGATGCCGAAACGCGGAACAACTGCGGGCAGTAATGCAGGAACGAGCGAATGGAATGCGGCGCAGACATCGGAACGGCGCACTCCGGATGGCGTATCGTCGATCTTTGCAGGCGCGGCATATAAGGGAAAAGCCGGCGGCAAGGCGCCGGGAAGCCATCGGTTTGCGGGAAATGGAACCGGAGCGGCAGGAACACAGAATGTGAAAAAAACGGGCGGCGCAAATCCGGCGCAGGGCGAAGCTGCACAGCCGGACCGCCTCAATACTTCCCCGTACGCGTTCGGCGCAATCCCGGAAAATGAACTGCTGCGCATCAAGGGCCATTCGAAGATCAAATGCGCGGTGAAATGGGCGAAGAAAGGAAAATCGGCGGTCGAGATTTCGAGCATGTACGGCGTCCTGCGCATCACCCCGATTACGCCGGAGGTCATCCGCATCAGTTTCGTGAAAGGCGTGACGGCAAAAATACAGGATACGTACTGGAAACCGAAAGCAGATACCGCGTTCAAGTGGGGCGCGAAGGAGTCGAAGACGGCGGTTCTTGTCGAGACGGAGCAGCTGCGCATCAAAGTTGAAAAGAAAGACGGTGCCCTGCAGTTCTTCGATGCGGCAGGAAAGCTTCTGCTCTCCGAGAAAAAGGACGAGCCGCGCATGATCGACGGCGGCATGACATGGACATTCTTTGACTGGAGCGCATCAGAAAAATTAAAAGCGAAGGGCATTCTCTCGACGGAGTGGATGGATCTCACCGCAAAAGCGCGCTACGTCTCATTCGGCGGAAAACAGGCGAGAATGCCGCTCATTGTTTCGAACCGCGGTTACGGCATCGCGGCGGCCGCATCGAAGACGGCGCTTCTTTGCAATGTGCGGACGTTTGGAACGTACCTGCACACCGCAGGAGACGGACAGATCGATTATTACTTCATTCTCGGAAAAGACCGGGATGAGATCGTAAAACGATATAAAGAGCTATAGAAAAGGAGCAGCAAAGTTTCATGAAAACTCTGGTAATTGCAGAAAAACCATCCGTGGCACGCGACATTGCGCGCGTGCTCGGGTGCAGTAAAAAAGAAAACGGGGCGCTTGAGGGAAACAAGTACATTGTCACCTGGGCGCTCGGCCATCTGGTGACCTTAAAAGACCCGGAGGACTACGATAAGAAATACAAAGAATGGAATCTTGCCGTCCTGCCGATGATGCCGGAAAAACTGCAGATCAAGGTGATCCCGCAGACCGGAAAACAGTATCACGCGGTGACAGCGCAGCTTGCGCGGAAGGATGTCAGTGAAGTTGTCATTGCAACGGATGCCGGCCGGGAGGGCGAACTGGTGGCGCGGTGGATTCTTGACAAGGCGCACAACCAGAAGCCGTGTAAGCGTCTCTGGATTTCATCTGTCACGGACAAGGCGATCCGGGAGGGCTTTGCGAACTTAAAAGATGCGAAAGAGTACGACAACCTCTACCGCGCCGCCGTCTCCCGTGCGGAGGCAGACTGGCTGGTCGGCATCAACGCGACGCGTGCGCTGACCTGCAAGTACAACGCACAGCTTTCCTGCGGCCGTGTGCAGACCCCGACGCTGGCGATGATTGCCCGCCGGGAGCAGGAAATCCGCGAATTTGTTCCGAAGCCGTATTACACTGTGACAGCTGCCGCGGGCGGTGTGGTGTATACCTGGAAGGATGAAAAATCGGGCGGCACAAGAATCTCCGACCCGGAAAAGGCGAAACAGATCGCTGAGAAGGCAAAACGGTATCCGCTTGCCTTACAGAAAGTAGAAAAGAAGAAAAAACAGAAAGAGGCTCCGCTGCTCTACGATCTGACGGAGCTGCAGCGCGATGCGAGCGCGCGGTTCGGATACTCGGCAAAACAGACATTGAATCTGATGCAGAGCCTCTATGAGACGCACAAAGTCCTCACCTACCCGAGAACCGATTCCCGGTATTTGACAAAAGATATTGTGCCGACATTAAAAGAGCGGCTGGATGCGGTAAGCATCGGCCCGTATAAAGCTTTGGCGCAGCAGGCGAAGCGTCGTCCGCTGAACGGAAAACTGTCCTTTGTCAATGATGCGAAGGTTTCCGATCACCATGCAATCATCCCGACGGAGCAGTATGTGCAGTTATCCTCGCTTTCCAACGAGGAACGCCGCATCTACGATCTTGTCGTGCGCCGTTTCCTTGCGGTACTGCTGCCGCCATGCGTGTACGAAGAGACGGTGATCCAGGCTTCCATCGAAAACGAATGCTTCACTGCGCGCGGAAAGCGCATGGTCGAGAAAGGCTGGCAGGAAGCGTACGAGGATAACCGATACGACGAAGAGGACGAGGCGAAAGAAGAGGTGCGTGACCAGAATCTGCCGCTGCTGCAGGAAGGCCAGAAGATCGAACAGCCGAAAATCAGTCTGCGGGAGGGAAAAACGAAGCCGCCGGCGCGCTTTACCGAAGGAACGCTGCTCTCCGCGATGGAAAATCCGGTCCGCTACATGGAAAACCGGGACAGCGCACTCGTGAAGACGATCGGCGAGGCGGGCGGCCTCGGAACGGTTGCAACGCGTGCGGATATCATTGAGAAGTTGTTCCGCAGTTTTCTGCTGGAGAAAAAGGGCAATGAGATTTATCTGACTTCCAAGGCACGCCAGCTTCTGAAACTGGTGCCGGAGGACCTCAAAAAGCCGGAACTGACGGCGAGCTGGGAGATGCAGCTGAATGACATTGCAAAAGGAAAGAAGCGCCGCGATGCGTTTATGAAGGAGATCCGCAGCTACACCGAGGAGCTGATCGGGGAGATCAGGACGGAGGAGGGAACCTTCCGCCACGACAACCTGACGAACAAGAAATGCCCGAACTGCGGAAAACGGCTGCTGGCGGTCAACGGAAAGAACGCGAAGCTGCTGGTATGCCAGGACAGAGAGTGCGGCTACCGCGAGACGGTTTCCCGCACAACAAACGCGAGATGCCCCATCTGCCATAAACGCATGGAGATGATCGGAAAGGGCGAGGATGCAACGTTTGTCTGCGCCTGCGGCCACAAAGAACGCATGACGAAATTCCAGGAGCGCCGCAAAAAAGAGGGCGGCGGCGTCACAAAGCGCGACGTGGCAGCCTATATGAAGAAACAGAAAAAAGAGGCCGAAGAACCGGTGAACAATGCGTTTGCCGCGGCACTAAAAGGAATCAAATTATAAAAAAGGGAGCGTGTCCTGCCGGAAACAAAGAACCGGCGGGATACGCTCTCTTTTGTTAAAATCGTTGAGGAAAAGGTCAAAAAAAGTGATTGTTTTATGCAGAGTTATGCCGTAAAATAGAAACAAATGGGATAAGAAACAGGAAAATTCTGAAAATAAAAAACAGGGAGGTTTTTCAATGAAACAGACAGATTTGGAAAAACTGCTGGCGGACATGTCGCTGAAAGAGAAGGCAGACCAGATGCTCCAGTTAAGCGGCGCGTTCTATCTCGGAGATGAAAACAGCGTCTTAACCGGCCCGGCAAACGACATGGGAATCGGAAAAGAGGACCTGGAAATGGCAGGTTCCATTCTCGGTGCGGCAGGTGCCGATACGATGAAAAAACTGCAGGATGACTACATGGCAAAACAGCCGCATCACATCCCGATGCTGTTTATGATGGACGTCATCCACGGCATGAAGACCATTTTCCCGGCACCGCTGGCACAGGGAGCCACCTTTGATCCGGAACTCTCCGGCGAGTGCGCATCCGCAGCCGCAAAAGAGGCATCCGCAGCCGGACTGCACGTAACCTTTTCGCCGATGGTTGACCTTGTCCGCGATGCAAGATGGGGCCGCGTCGTAGAGTCGACCGGCGAGGACCCGTACCTGAACAGCCGCTTTTCCGAGGCGATTGTAAAAGGATTCCAGGGCGATGACTTAAAAACACCGGGCAAGGTTGCCTCCTGTATCAAGCATTTCGCAGGATACGGCGGAGCAGTGGCAGGAAGAGACTACAACACCGTAGAACTCTCCGAGCACACCTTCCGTGAATTCTATCTTCCGGCCTACAAAGCCGGCATCGATGCAGGCGCAGCGATGGTGATGACTTCGTTCAACACCATCAACGGCGTTCCGGCGAGCACCAACAAATGGCTGATGCGCGATATTCTGCGCGGGGAGATGGGATTTGACGGAGTCCTGATTTCCGACTTTGCCGCCATTCTGGAAACCGTTGCCCACAGAAGCTCCAAAGATGCCGCCGATGCAGCGAAAAAAGCGCTGGAGGCCGGTGTGGACATCGATATGATGACATCCGTTTATGCCGCAAATCTCTGTCGTCTCGTGGAAGAAGGCGAAGTGGACGAGAAACTCATTGACGAGTGCTGTCTGCGGATTCTGGAACTGAAAAACAAGCTGGGACTGTTTGAAAATCCATATAAAGATGCCGATGCCGAGAAAGAAAAAGAGTACAGTCTCTGCCCGGAGCACCGTGCACTGGCAAAAAAAGCGGCGGAGGAATCCTTCGTTCTGCTGAAAAACGACGGCGTGCTGCCGCTCGACACTTCGAAAAAGATCGCATTTGTCGGCCCGTACACCAACAATCATGAAATCAAGAGCAGCTGGTCCTTCACAGGCGACAGCAAGGACTGCGTGACGATTCAGGAAGCTGCCGAGAAAGTCTTCGATGCATCCCGCACCACGTATGCAGAAGGCTGCCCGGTGATCGGAAACGATGTGGAGCTGATCGGATTTACCGAGACGACACCGAAAAAATAC
Source organism: bacterium (assembly GCA_963596755.1). GTDB lineage: Bacteria > Bacillota > Clostridia > Lachnospirales > Lachnospiraceae > Fusicatenibacter. The sequence goes on along the minus strand of CAVBNJ010000074.1, from coordinate 4,338 downwards.
AGCGAGGAAGAGCTTGCCGATATGGAGCAGCGCGCACTGCAGGCCGCCAAAGAGGCAGATCTCGTTGTCATGCCGATGGGTGAGCATTACCTGCAGAGCGGTGAGGCGACCAGCCGTGCCATGATCGATGTGCCGGAGATCCAGATGGAGCTGTTCCGCAAGGTTCTGGCCGTCAATCCGAACGTGGTTGTCGTTCTCTTCAATGGCCGTCCGCTCGATCTGCGCGAGATCAGCAAGAAAGCAAAAGCCGTTCTCGAAGTATGGTTCCCGGGAACCGAGGGCGGAAACGCTGTTGTCGATGTCCTGATTGGAAAGAAAAATCCATCCGGCAAACTGCCGATGAGCTTCCCGTACTGCGTTGGTCAGGCACCGGTCAGCTACAACGAGTATTCCACCGGAAGACCAAATCTGCCGGGCATGAAAGAGCGGTTCCGCTCGAAATATCTCGACATTCCGAACGCACCGCTGTATCCGTTCGGCTACGGTCTTTCCTATACGACATTTGCCGTTTCGGATGTCACACTTGACCAGAACGAGATGGATAAAAACGGAAGAATTGCAGCAAAAGTGACCGTAAAGAACACCGGTGATGCCGCAGGATGCGAGGTTGTGCAGCTGTACATCCGCGATGATTACTCTGACGTAGTTCGTCCGGTGAAAGAGCTGAAAGGCTTCCGGAGAGTAGAGCTTGCCCCGGGCGAGGAGCAGGAGGTTACGTTCTACATTACCGAGGAGGATCTGCGCTACTACCGTCTCGACGGAACCTTCGGCAGCGAGCCAGGTACGTTCACGGTGATGATCGGCGACAGCAGTACAACAGAGAACAGCGCGGTATTTACATTAAAATAAATTGGGAAAAGAAGGGTGAAACTTATGGAACAGACAACGAAAAACGGAATTCACCGGATCAGCCAGGAGGGCGGAAAAACGATCGCCTGGGCAGAGGAGTCCGGGGTTAAGGTACTGGAAAAAGACGGTTATTACTTTAAAGATCTGGCAAAAACAGGCGAACTGCTGCCGTATGAGGACTGGCGTCTCTCCGATGAGGAGAGAGCCGCAGACCTTGCGAGCCGCCTTTCGATCGAGGAGATTGCAGGCCTCATGCTGTATTCGCCGCATCAGGCGGTACCGCCGATGCCGGGCGGACCGTTCCAGGGAACGTTTGACGGAAAAACGTATCTCGAATCCGGCAAAGAGCCGTATGCGATTTCTGATCAGCAGAAGGAATTTCTGGAGGACGAGCACATCCGCCATATTCTGCTGACAAACGTAGAGAGCCCGGCGATCTCCGCAAAATGGAGCAATGAACTGCAAAAACGGGCTGAGACACTGCCGTACGGCATTCCGGTCAACCTTTCGTCCGATCCGCGGAACGGAGCAAAAGACTCCGGTGCGGAGTTCAAGAGCGGCGGAAGCGACATCAGCAAATGGCCGGAGGGCGTCGGCTTTGCCGCATGCTTCGACCCGGAAGTGGCAGGCCAGTTTGCAAAAGATGCATCCCGCGAATATCGTGCACTCGGCATCACAACGGCGCTTGGTCCGCAGATCGATCTCTGCACAGAGCCGAGATGGATGCGTTTTGTTGATACGCTGGGAGAAGAAGTGGAGATGTCCAAAAAGCTGACGAAAGCATACTGCGACGGTATGCAGACGACAGAAGGTGAAGCGGACGGCTGGGGAAAAGACAGCGTCAACACGATGGTCAAACACTGGCCGGGCGGCGGCACCGGAGAGGCAGGACGCGATGCACACTATGCGTTCGGACAGTTCGCCGTTTATCCGACCGGAAACTTTGAGGAACATTTAAAACCGTTCACCGAGGCAGCCTTCCATCTGGACGGACCGACGGACTGCGCATCTGCGGTTATGCCGTATTACACCGTATCCTACGGCGTGGACAAGAAGAACGGCAAGAACGTCGGCAACTCCTACAGCGAGTACCTGATCAAAGATCTGCTGCGCGGAAAATATGAATTCAAAGGAATTGTCTGCACCGACTGGGGCATTACACAGGATCCGAATCCGACGATCGAGGGCTTTGGAAGCCGCTGCTACGGCGTGCAGGATATGACCGAGGCAGAACGGTGCCTGCTTGCCATCACAAACGGCGTCGATCAGTTCGGCGGAAACAGCGAATCCGGCCCGATTGTTGAGGCATATAAAATCGGCTGCGAAAAATATGGCGAGAAAGCAATGCGCGAGCGCATGGAGCTGTCTGCCAAACGACTGCTGATCAATATTTTCCACTGCGGCCTCTTCGAGGACCCGTATCTTGATCCGGAAGAATCTGCAAAGATCGTAGGATGCGAGGAGTTCTGCCGCCACGGCTATGAGGCACAGCAGAAATCCATCGTCCTGCTGAAAAACAGTGCGAAACGGGCGCCGGAAGGACCAAAAGGCGTGCTGCCGCTGAAGAAAGGCCTGAAAGTCTATATTCCGGAGAGAAAAATCGGACCGTCCAAAGCATTCTTCCGCATCGATCTGCCGGCGAAGACCGAAGATCCGCTGTCGGATGGACTGCCGTCCAGATATGGCACACGCGTAGCAACGCCGGAGGAGGCTGATGTGGCTCTGGTTTTCATCGAGAGCCCGGCCTGCAACCCGTATTCCACCGAAGATCTCGCAAATGGCGGAAACGGTTATCTGCCGATCACCCTGCAGTACCGCCCGTACACTGCAACGAAAGCGCGTGAGGTGAGCATCGCAGGCGGCGATTTCCGTGAAGATTTCACGAACCGCAGCTATCTTGGAAAGACAAACACCGCCTACAACGAAGCAGACCTCGACAACATCCTCGAGTGCCGCCGCGCGATGGGCGACAAGCCGGTCATCGTCTGCGCAACTGTCAATAACCCGATGGTGATGCATGAGTTTGAATCCGATGCTGATGCGATCGTCGCAGAGTTCGGCGTTTCAAGAGCCGCTGTGCTTGATGTTGTCTTCGGAGATTACAATCCGACCGGCCGTCTGCCGATCCAGATGCCGAAGGATATGGATGCGGTTGAGCTGCAGAGCGAGGACCGTGCGCTGGATATGGAGACATATGTTGACAGCGAAGGACACAATTATGACTATGGTTACGGCATGAATTACGACGGTGTTCTTCCTGCATGGAAAAAGTAATAAAATAACAGGAAATTTTTCGGCACCGGGACCGCGTGTGTTCCGGTGCCGATCTTGGAAACAGAAGGCAGAATAAGGAGGACTTAAAAAGAGATGATTGTTCCAAAATATTTCGAAGACTTAGAGCACCTGCATGTGAACACCATGCCGAACCGTGCCTACTATATTCCGGCATCGCGCCGTATGGATGACCTGGTGGAGAACCGGGCCGCGTCGGACCGCTTTTTCCTGCTCTCCGGCGGCTGGAAATTCCGCTATTTTGACAGCATTTACGATGTAAAAGAGGAGTTTTTCACAGAAGGATACGACACTTCCGCATTTGAGACCCTTCCGGTGCCGTCCGTCTGGCAGAATTACGGCCATGACCGCCACCAGTACACCAATGTCCGTTATCCATTCCCGGTGGACCCGCCGTATGTACCGTATGAGAACCCGTGCGGTGCGTATGTAAGAACCTTCGAGTGGAAAAAACAGGCAGAAGCGCCGACAGCGTTCCTGAATTTTGAGGGCGTGGATTCCTGCTTCTATGTGTGGATGAACGGCAGCTTCGTCGGCTACAGCCAGGTATCCCATTCCACAAGTGAATTTGATGTGACGGATTTCATCAAAGAAGGAATGAACACCATCGCCGTGCTGGTTCTGAAATGGTGCGACGGAAGCTACCTCGAGGATCAGGATAAATTCCGCATGAGCGGCATTTTCCGTGATGTCTATCTGCTCGCGAGACCGGAAAAGGGCATCCGCGATTACTTTGTAAAGGCAGCGCCGGACGCATCGTATCAGAACGGCGAGGTTTCGATTACACTTACCTGGAACGACGGGGAGCCGCAGGAAGGAACGGCAAAGCTCTTTGATGCAGAAAACCATCTTGTCGCAGAGGCAGCGCTTGGCGGCGATGCAGTTCAGATGAGCGTGAAAGATGCACATCTCTGGAATGCCGAGCAGCCGTACCTGTATACGCTGGTGCTGGAAACGGCAGGTGAGGTGATCACCGACCATGTCGGCATCCGTGAGATCCACACGAAGGACGGCGTGCTGTACCTGAACGGCGTGAAGATCAAATTCCACGGAACAAACCGCCACGACAGCGATCCGGTGACGGGCTTTGCGATCAGTATGGCGCAGATCAAGAAAGATCTGAAGGTGATGAAAGAACACAACATCAACGCGATCCGGACCAGCCATTATCCGAATGCGCCGTACTGCTATCAGCTC
>CAVBNJ010000073.1:0-10130 GCA_963596755.1 bacterium | reverse complement strand
CAACGGCAATGTAACGGTGGCTTCCTCGGACGGCCTCGAGCAGATCATCATCATGGGAGCAGGCGCGAGACGTCTCTCCGCAAGAGATCTGCGCGTCGAGATTGAACATACAAACGGCCAGATCAGGGAAAACTATCTGGAAAAAGAACAGAAAACGAAGTCATACCTGCTGGAGAACGCCTCCGGCGAGCTGGGAGACTTTTTGAAAGAGCTGGAAGAAGAGCGAAAAAAAGAGAGTAAAAAGAGCAAAGGAAAGGCTTAAAATGAACTACGCAATCATACTATCGGGGGGAATCGGAACGAGAATGCAGATGGGGGATTTTCCGAAACAGTATCTGGAAGTGGAAAAGAAACCGATTCTGATGTATACGCTGGAGCAGTTTCAGAAGAGCGGCGCGGTCGGAAAAATCGTCATCGTGGCGGCAGACGCGTGGAGAGACAAGATCCGCACCTGGATGGAGGCGGACGGCATCACCAAGTTTCTGGCATTCGCGGATGCGGGAGACACGCGGCAGGAATCTATTGCTAACGGCCTTACCGCCTGCATGGAGGATTCCGCATCAGAGAACGACGGCGTGATCATCCACGATGCGGTGCGGCCGCTGGTAAGCGAAGCGCTGATTGCGGACTGCTTTGCGGCGCTTGAGAGACATGAGGGCTGTATGCCGGTGCTGCCGATGAAAGATACGATTTACCAGAGCAGCGACGGAACGAAAATCGATCATCTGCTGGAACGCAGCACCCTGTTTGCCGGCCAGGCACCGGAAGCGTTCCGGCTGCACCCGTATGCGAAAATCAACTGGGAAGCGTCCAAAGAAGAACTCGCCGAAACGCGGGGAACGAGTGAGATCGCTTACCGCCATGGCATGGATGTGGCGATGATCCCAGGCGATGAGCGAAACTTTAAGATTACAACGCGGAGCGATCTGGAGCGTTTCTGTACGATTGTGGAAGGAGAAGCAAAATGAGAGCGTATGAGCTGCACGGCGTCAATGATTTAAGAATGGAAGACATCGAAAAACCGGAAATTCCATCAGGCTGGGTTCTGGTGCAGGTAAAGGCATCGGGGATCTGCAGCTCCGATATTCCGCGGATTTTCACAAATGGAACGTACCATTTTCCGACGATTCCAGGCCACGAGTTTTCGGGAATGGTTGCCGCATGCGGAGAGGGCGTGCCGGAAGACCGGGTTGGCAAACGGGTTGGCATTTTCCCGCTGATCCCATGCCGCACCTGCCCGCAGTGCAAAGAGAAAAAATATGAGATGTGTGAGCATTACGATTACCTGGGATCGCGCCGGGACGGCGGCTTTGCGGAGTACGTGGCTGTGCCGGACTGGAATCTGATTGAACTGCCGGAGAATGTAAGCTTCCGCGAGGCAGCGATGCTGGAGCCACTTTCGGTGGCACTTCATGCGGTGAAGCGAAGCGGTGTGAAACCGGGCGACACAGCGGCGGTGATCGGAACCGGAATGATCGGTTTTGCGGCGGCAGCATGGGCGAAAGCACTCGGTGCGGAAACCGTATATGTGATCGGAAGAAGTGAGGAAAAGCGCGCGATTGCAGAGCAGATCCCGGGCATCACGTATGTGACGGAGAACGAGAGCGAAACAATCCAGGCAGACGTTGTGGTAGAAGCTGTTGGAACGCCGCAGGCGATTTCAAAGGCTGTTCTGCTTGCCAAACCGGGCGGAAGCATCGTGCTGATGGGAAACCCATCCGGTGATCTTGCGATGGAAAAAAACGTATACTGGCGGATCCTGCGCAAGCAGATTACCGTGACGGGAACGTGGAATTCTTCTTATGAAAAAGGAGAAGCCTGCGACTGGACCGAGGCGCTTGACGCTCTTTCGAAGAAGAAAATCCCGGCAGAAGCACTGATGACACACTGTTTCCCGTCCGAACGTCTGATGGAAGGACTGGAACTGATGAAAAATCATAAAGAGCCATACTGCAAAGTCATGGTTTCGTGGGAGTAGAAGGGAAAAAGACAGAATATGAGAAAAAGTCAGATATCGGCATCTATGATGTGCTCCAACCTTGTAGATCTGCAGGCGACGATTGACGTATTTGAAAAAGAAAAAATAGAATATCTTCATATCGATGTGATGGACGGCGAGTTTGTCCCGAACTTCGGGCTCGGTGTCGACTATATTCGAGGCCTCAGAGAACTGACGAGTATTCCGCTGGATCTCCATCTGATGATCAAAGATCCGGAGTACAAGCTGCCGTGGATCGGCATTCACAAAGAGGACATCGTGACGATCCACTACGAGAGTACATTCCAGGTGCAGCGCGCGCTGGATTACCTTGTGCCGTACGGCTGTAAGCGGTTCCTTGCGATCAACCCGGCGACACCGATCGGGCAGATTGAGGAAGTGCTCGACTATATCGACGGCGTGAATCTTCTGATGGTCAATCCGGGATTCGCCGGACAGAAGATTGTGCCGAGCACGCTGCGGAAAGCAGAAAAGCTGCAGGCATTTTTAAAGGAGATGCACCGTGAGGATATTATCTTAGAGGTGGATGGAAACATTACGAAAGAACACGGTGCGACGCTCCGTTCCTGCGGGGCCAGCATTTTTGTGGCGGGAACCTCAAGCATTTTCTGCACGGACGTCTCGCATTTTGGAGAAAAGATCCGCGAATTCCGGAAAGCGGTGGAATAGAAAACGCGCCAAAGCGCACGATTCTGAAAAAATCCGAATACTGTAAAGTGAGCAAAAGACGGAGTGTGTCATATGGTAGAATTACTTCTGCTTGCGGCGGCGCTCTCTGCCGATAACTTTGCAGTCAGCATTGGATATGGAAACAGCCGGACGCGGATTTCGCTTCGCATGGCGGCGCTTCTGAACGGATTCTGCAGTGCGGCGCTCGTGCTTTCAGCACAGTTTGGAAAAAGACTTCTGCAGTCTGCGGACCCGAAATGGGGAACCAGGGTTGGCGCAGGCTGCTTTTTTCTTATGGGAAGTATTCGAATCTGGGATGACTGGAAGAGAAGACGGAAAGAAAAACGGCAGCTTCCAGAAAAAAGAACGGAAAAAGAGAAAAGTCAGGAAAGACGGATCGGCCCGGTGGAGTTCTGTCTGCTGGCGCTTTCGATGTCGCTGGATGGAATCATATCCGGCGTCTTCGCATCGGATCTTCCGGTGACGGCGGGAGAGATCTTTTTCGTGTCTTTCGCTGTCGGAATGGCGGCGATGTATGGCGGATATGCCGTGGGAAGAAAAACGCGGCAGAAAAGCGGCGAAACCGGAGCATTCTTCGGCGGGCTGCTGTTTTATTTATTAGCCGTTTTGAAGTTCATATAGAATTACATGGAAGAAAAAAATCTGCCAAATCCTGGCTCAAAATTGACAAGCAGGGGCAGATATGCTATAAAAGTAGAAGGTTTGCTATAGAGACACAGCAGACAAAGTAAGAGAGGAAAACAGATGATTTCAGTAGTAATTCCTTCGTATAACGGTGCCAAAACACTGTTTCAGGCAATCGACTCAGTCCTTTACCAGACGACAAAAACCCCGATCGAGGTCCTGGTGATCGACGACAATTCCACGGATGACACCATGGAGAAGATGGGGCGTTACGGAGAAAACGACCGGGTACGGTATATCCGGAATGAAAAGAACAAAGGAGCTTCCGCCTCCAGAAACCGCGGTGTCGAGCTTGCAAAAGGCGAGTACGTCGCATTTCTGGATGCGGATGATTACTGGGATCCGACAAAGCTTGAGAAGCAGGAAAAAGCCCTGAAAAAGACCGGCGATGTGCTCTGCTGCACCGGCCGGGAGCTGATCTACGACGGAGAGTCGGAAAAACAGAAGGTATTTTCCGTTCCGGAGCGGATCACGTACCAGATGCTTCTGCGCGGAAATGTGATCGGCTGCTCGTCCGTCCTTGCAAAGCGCAGTGTTCTTCTGGAATTTCCGATGGAAAAGGACGAATGCCACGAGGATTACCTGGACTGGCTGCGGATCCTGAAGAAATACGGGACAGCCTGCGGTGTCGATGAGCCGCTTTTAAAATACCGGCTCACCACGACGGGAAAATCAGGCAATAAACTGCATTCCGCAGGAATGACCTACCGTGTCTACCGCGAACTGGGAATGGGAACGCTTCGCTCCCTGTACTGCTTCGCGTGCTATGCCGTAAACGGTGTACGAAAGTATTACGGTAAGGGCAAAAAGAGAGGAAGAGATTGATGAACTATAAAAACAGAGAACAGTACAAACATTTTATGCGTGTCCTGGCGGTCGCGGCGATTGTGCTTCTGGAATGCGCTGTTTTTTCTGTGTTCTGGAACCGATATTACGCGAGCCACCTGTGGCTGGAGCCGTTCTGGGATAAAGGAAACCAGATCATTGTCGTGATCTACGGCATTTTCCTTCTGGTCTTCATGTATATCTACGGCGGCATGAAGATCGGCTACATGAAGGGAAGCAGCATTATCTATTCGCAGATGATGACGGCATTCTGTGCCAACGCGCTGATGTATCTGCAGATTATTCTTCTGTGGCGCCATCTGCCGTACATTCTGCCGATGCTTGGCATGACACTTGTGGACTTTGCGCTGGCAGGCATCGTATCCTGGCTCTTTGATAAGACGTTTGCACACTTCTTCCCGCCGAGAAAGGTGCTTCTGATCTACGGCGAGTACCCGATGGAAAGCCTGGAACTGAAGATGAACCAGCGGCCGGACAAGTATATCGTAGAGCATAAGGTGAACGCAGAAGTGGGAGAGGAAGAGCTCTGCCGCCAGATTGATGCATATGGCCAGGAGGGCGTGATCCTCGGTGATCTGCACTCCGAACTCCGCAACCGTCTGCTGAAATACTGCTATGCAAGAGAAATCCGTGTCTACCTGACACCGAAACTTTCAGATATTATGGTACGAAAAGCGGAAGCGCTTCATATTTTCGATACGCCGCTTCTGCTCGCGAGAAACAGCGGTCTTTCGTTTGACCAGAGATTCTGCAAACGTCTGCTGGACCTGCTGGTATCGTCGATTCTTCTGGTGATCACATCGCCGATTATGCTGATCGCGGCTCTTTGTATCAAGCTGTACGACCACGGCCCGGTGTTCTTCAAACAGAAACGTCTTACGATCGGCGGCAAAGAGTTTTATGTCTATAAATTCCGAAGCATGATCGTGGATGCCGAAAAAGACGGTGTGGCGCGCCTGGCAACGAAGAATGACAGCCGTATTACGCCGGTCGGAAAAGTGATCCGTGCGACGCGGATCGATGAGCTGCCGCAGCTTCTGAACATTTTCAAAGGCGATATGAGCGTGGTCGGACCGCGCCCGGAGCGGCCGGAGATTGCAAAGGAATACGAAGAGTCGATTCCGGAGTTTGCCTATCGATTAAAAGTAAAGGCAGGTCTTACCGGCTATGCACAGATTTACGGCAAATACAACACAACAGCGTATGATAAATTGAAACTGGATCTGATGTACATAGAGAGCTACTCGATTTTAGAGGATCTGAAGCTGATCCTTGCGACCTTCAAGATTGTGTTCACGAAAGAGAGCACCGAAGGACTCGAGGAAGGCCAGACGATCAGCCTGAACGCAAAGGAAGAGGAGAAGAAAGATGTTTAATACCGAGGACGAGGTTCTGCGCCGGCTGCAGGAAAAAAACCTGGAAATGGCCGTCATGTTTTATAAATGGTGCCAGAGAAATCATCTGACCTGCTATCTCTGCGGCGGCGGCTGTATCGGCGCGATCCGCCACGGCGGCTTTATTCCGTGGGACGATGATCTCGATTTTTTCATGCCGCGCAAAGACTATGAGAAATTTTTAAAGATCTGGGATACGCAGGAGGAGAGTAAGATTTATAAGCTTGAGTATCCGAAAGAAGGCTTCTGCAATGCGCATACGTTTGCAAACATCCGCGACAGCCGCACTACACAGGTGAAAAAGGAGCAGGTTGAAATGGATCTCTGCCACGGCGTTGCGCTTGACATCCTCCCGATCGAGGGTTACGCGCCGGGAAATCTTGCGAGAAAATGGCAGGTTATTGAGGGAAAAATTTTCCAGCTCTTCTGCACGCAGGTCATCCCGACGAAAGAGCGCCATGGTGCGTTTATGCATTATCTTGGAACCGTTCTGCTGGCGCTGGCTCCGACGCAGAAGATGCGCTACCGGATCTGGAAGCAGGCGGAGAACTACATTACGAAATTTGATATCGACAGCCCGCGGGTGGACGGCATCACCGAGATGTGCGCACCGCAGGCGATTCTTCGGAAGTATCCGAAAAAGATCTTTGCATCGGCGATCGAGGTTCCGTTTGAGAACGAGCGCCTGCCGATCCCGGTCGGATACGACACGTACCTTCGTATGGCGTTCGGCGATTATATGAAGCTGCCGCCGAAAGAACAGCAGAAAGGCCATCACGACGCGGCATTTCTGGATCTCGATCATCCGTATGAGCAGTATAAGGGAATTTATTACTGCTGCAAGAAGAAATAAAGAAAGAGGATAACATCATGCCGGAAATTTCAATCATTACCCCGGTGTATCAGGCAGAAAAATTTTTACAGAAATGTGTGGATTCCATTCTCTCCCAGTCTTTTACGGACTGGGAGCTGCTTCTTATAGACGATGGAAGCACCGACAGAAGCAGCGAAATCTGCCGGAAATACGCAGAACAGGATGCGCGGATCCATTATCACAGAAAAGAGAACGGCGGGGTCAGCTCGGCACGGAACATGGGTGTGGAGCTCGCCGGGGGAACGTATCTGACGTTTGTTGACTGTGATGATTACGTGGAGCCGGATCTGCTGGAAACCATGTATGTGCTGGTGAAAAAATACGATGCTGACCTTGGCATCTGCCGCAATTTCGATTACTATGAGGGAAAGAAAAAACCGGTGCAGGACCGGCCGGTGGAGGATTTCTGCACCGATACGAAAGAAGGACTCCGCCAGGTCTTCCAGGCGCGGGTTTTCGGCGTCGGACCGGTCAGCAAGCTGTACCGGCGGGAGATCTTCGAGGGCGTTGTGTACCCGGAAAAAACAATCGCGGAAGATGCGTATGTGATTGTGCCGCTGATGAAAAACTGTAAGAAAATCGCTTTTTCGACCGCACAGAAATATTACTACATGCACCGGAAAGCGAGTCTTACGACGAGCCAGTTCCGCTGGACGGACATGGGTTCCGTGGAAGTGTGGGATCACAATGCAGAGATTATCCGCAGAGAGTACCCGGAGCTGATGGAAAATGCCCGTGCGCGCTGCAGCTGGGCCCGTTTCTTTGTCCTCGACAAGCTGATGCTGCTGGAAAATCCGGGACCCGAGGAGAAAAAACTGATCAGCCGTCTGGCAAAAGAGCTGAAAAAAGATCCGGCTGTCGTATGGTTCGGGGATCACTTTACGAAGGGCAGAAAAATTGCCTATCTGTTTTTGTTTACCGGAACAGGAGTCTACCGCCAGGTAGTCCGGCGGCTTTATCAGAAAAGAAATCTGTAGAAGTGAAGAGAAAAAGATGAAAATATGTTTTATTACTTATGATATCAATCAGGTCGGCGGAATTGAGCAGGTGATCTCGATTCTGAGTCGTCAGTTTGCGGAGCGGTTCGGGTGGAACATCGACATTCTGTCACTCTATTCTTCCGGCACGGATGCATTTTTTGATGTGAACGACCGCGTGCAGGTGATCCACGGAAAGGCAGACGGCGTGGAAGCGGGAAAGCAGTTCATGCGGAAGCATCTGCTGGAAGGGGGACCGCATTACGATGTGATCCTGACCTTCCATATGTTTATCAGCGATGAGATGGCGCGGATCGCAGGAAAGCTGCCGGAAGGGACGAAATGGATTGCAACGGAGCACAATTCGGTGTCGTATTACACCTGGAAGCGGAAACTGCTGAATTTCTTTGTCTATCACAGGGCAGATGCGCTGGTGGTGCTGTCGGAGGTGAGCGCGGGCTATTATCGGAAACACGGTCTCCGCCATGTGACGGTGCTTCCGAATGCCGTTTCGTTCGAGACAGAGGAGGCGAGTACCCTGGATCAGAAACAGATGGTTTCGATCGGCCGGATGGAGCCGGTGAAGGGGTACGACAGACTGATTGAGGCATTTGCACTTGCATCAGGACAGAACCGGGACTGGAAACTTCGTATGGTCGGGGACGGTTCATTAAAGAAAGAACTTGAGAAGAAGGCCAGGGACTCCCACGCGGGCGGACAGATCGTCTTTCCTGGATATCAGAAGAATGTGCGCGGGGAGCTTTTGAACAGTTCACTTCTCGTTATCAGCTCGGAGCATGAGTGTTTCCCGGTCACCGCCCTTGAGGCAATGGAATGCGGTGTTCCGGTTCTCTCCTTTGCGATCCCGGAAATCTGTGAGATGGACGGGAAAAGCGGTGCGATGGTGTTTGTGGAGCAGGGAAATGTGGAAGCGATGGCAGAAAAGATGCAGGAGCTGATGGAAGATCCGGCCCGGCTGCAGGAAATGGGAAGAGCGGCAAAGAAGCGCGCGGCGTTTTACCATGTAAACGGCATCGGCGATCAGTGGAACGCTTTTTTGACGAAGCTCTGCGGTCAGAAAGACCGGAGATAAGAAAGGAAAGAGAAGATGCAGGACGATACAACACTGATACAGGTACAGAGAACGATAGAAGGAATGCTTGTCGATTTCGATTCCTACTGCAAAAAGTACGGGATCCGATATTATCTTTTTTACGGTTCCGCTCTCGGAGCTGTGCGCCACAAAGGGTTTATCCCGTGGGATGATGATGCAGACCTGATCCTGTTTCGAAAAGATTTTGAAAAGCTGAAAAAAGTCTGGAAAGAGCATCCGATGGAAGGCTACTTTTTCCAGACAAGAGAGACGGATCCAGGCTATCCGCTCAAAACGCCGAAACTTCGGAAGAATGGAACGGCGTATGTGGAGGAGATTCTGAAGGATAAAAAGATGCATCACGGCCTTTTCATCGACTTTTTCGTGCTGGATGACTACGTAGAGAATTCGCTGCTGCGGAGCATCACGGAGTGGATCACCATGTTTGATTTCAATGCGGTGCGCCAATACCAGCCGAAGAAGCGGGGAAAATATCTGTATGCGGTGACAAACCGTCTGTTCGGAAACGGAAAAATTTATCGCTGGTGGTATGGAACCGTGTATCCGAAACTGAAGAAAGACAAGACGATGTGCAGCGATATCAATTCCTTTACGTTCAGCCACCGCTATGATTTCAAAAAAGCATGGTTCGGGGAGCCAAAAGTGGTTCCGTTCGGCGAACATGCTCTGCCGATCCCGCAGAATGCGGACGAAGTTCTGAAAGTCTGCTACGGCGACTATATGACGCCGCCGCCGGTGGAAAAGCGGGTTTCGTATCATCAGCCGTATTACTGTTCTTTCACAGAAGAGTATCACCCGGGAAAATAAAAAAATGCAGAAACGAGTAAGCCATATGCTCATACTCGTTTCTGCATTTTTTTATCTTTTGGAAAGCAGAACTCCGTTTTTATCAAACTGATACGTTTTTCCATCAATTTTCTGCGTTCCCGTTACTCGTCCGCCCCAGCTCAGGAAATAGTACGTTTTCCCATCGATTTCGGCCCAGCCGGTCTGCATGGAAGCGTCGTCGTTGAAGTAATACCAGTTATTCTTGTAATAGAACCACTGCGATTTCCGTGCGCCGCCCCAGCTGTAGGTGAAATACCAGATGCCGTTCCGGGATACCCACTGACTGGCGAGCATTTCTCCGTTTTTATCAACAAAATAGAGATTGTTCTGATACGTAAATGTCTCGTTCGTCTTTCTCGTGCAGTCCTCATTGATAAAATACCATTTGCTGCCGAGGTGCAGCCAGCCTTCTCGTACTGCGCCGCCCCAGCTCCGCAGATAGTAGTAGGCTCCATCCCAGTTCAGCCACTGGCTGTGGTACATTTTACCGCTTTTATTCACAAAATAGAGGTTGTTCTGATACGTAAAACTTTCATTGCGCTTCATCGAACCATCATCGTTCATGAAATACCATGCGTTATCGATCTGATGCCAGCCTCCGCCGACGCAGGAAAATTTCTGTACGTAATACCAGTTTCCGTCACGGTAAAGCCAGGTGCTGCCGGAGATGCCGCCCCAGGAAAGAAACTTGACACGGTAGCCGTTCAGCGTCAGCGTTGTGTTC
>CAVBNJ010000072.1:0-10140 GCA_963596755.1 bacterium | reverse complement strand
GACCATGTGGTGCGCTGTCATGATTGCGGTCGGATTCGGACTGATTGTGGCGATTCTGATCCAATTTATTTCTGTTCCGGTTGTCAGCCTGTTTACGACGGATTCTGAGGTTGCACGGCTCGGCGGCCAGTACATCCGCGGCTACATCTGGGACTGCATTTTTGCGGGAATTCACTTTACGTTCAGCGGTTATTTCTGTGCCTGCGGAAGATCCGAATTTTCCTTCCTGCATAACATCATCGCCATCGTACTCGTCCGTATTCCTGGCGTTTACCTGACCTCCCTCTGGTTCCCGGACACACTGTTCCCGATGGGCATTGCAACAGCGTGCGGCTCATTGACTTCGGTTGTGATCTGCCTTTTCGTGTTCCGGTATCTGAAACGGAAGGCGGCGTAAGCCTATGCCGGACAAACAGCTTTTTAAAATCGGCGAAGTTGCCCGCATGTTCCATCTGAGCCTCGGCACACTGCGCCATTATGAAAAAGAGGGCCTTCTCGTCCCCGAATATACCGATCCGGAGACAGGCTACCGTTATTACAGTACGCGTCAGTTTGAGGTACTCAACACGATTCGTTATCTGCGGATTCTCGATCTGCCGCTTACGGAAATCAAAGAATATATGCAGAACCGGGAAATTCCGGTGATTGAAGAAAAACTGCGGCATCAGAAATCTCTGATCCAGCAGAAAAAGCGGGAGCTCGAGCTGATTGAGCGAAAAATCGACCACCGACTTCAGCATATTGAAAATGCAAAGAATTCGATTCTTGATAAGATTTCACTGGTGACGCTTCCGCCGCTCCGCATGGTACTCATCCGCAATTCTCTGCAGCCGAAAACATATCTGGATCTCGAATTTCCAATCCGCCGCCTGCAGGAAGAACAGCCTGATTCGCTGGTTTTTCTCGGCAAGGTCGGCATCGGCATCCCGAAGGAAAAGCTGGAACAGCAGACATTTTCCCAATACGATCTTGTATTTCTGCTGTTAGATGAGGAGGATGAGTATAACGGTCAGGTGGAAATTTTTCCATCCACACTCTATGCCGTTATTCGTTTCCGCGGAAGCCACACAGAAGCACCGCTGCATTATCAGAAACTGGTCGAATTTCTGACCCTGCATCACTTTGAAATTGCAGGCTTTTCGCAGGAGATTACACTGATCGATAATGCAATGACGAGCGACCCGGAAAAATTTGTAACGGAGATCCGGATTCCGGTGCGGGCTTCTGGTTCTCTGCAGGAATAGCAACAGGGGATATCTGAGATTTTGTTTCAGATATCCCCTGTTTTACGTTTTCTTCTGTCATTTACGATACTGTTTGCCACGCCGCTTTCTGCAGGCAGAACGGCAGCTCCAGTCCGTTTGCCTCGAGAAGTTTCTGGTTGGTCAATATTTCTTTTGTGTCTCCGTCGCAGACGATGCGTCCGCCGGACATCAGAATCACGCGGCTGCATGTTTCCAGAATCATGTCGAGATCATGCGATGCAATGATTTTCAAGTGTTCAAAATTGTTCAGTATGTGAATCAACGTTCTGCGGTTTTTCGGGTCGAGGGCGATCGATGGTTCATCCATCAGAATGATATCCGGTGTCATGGCAAGGATGGTCGCAATCGACGCCATTTTTTTCTCCCCGCCCGACATTTTGTAGATCTGCTTATCCCGCAGATGCCCGATGTGAATCTGCTCCAGCGCATGGTTCACACGCTGCTCTACCTCCGCCTCCGGCAGACCGTAGTTGCGCGGTGCGAATGCCACGTCCTCGAAGACCGTCGACATAAAAAGCTGGCTGTCGGAGTCCTGGAATACGTAGCCGATTTTCTCACGCACTTTGGGAATCATCTCTTTTACGACCGGCATTTCCTCCACGCGGATACTGCCCTCGTAGTCCAGATTCAGGCCCACCAGAAGTTTCAGCAGCGTGGACTTTCCGACTCCGTTCGCGCCGATCAGACCGATGCTGTCGTTTTCGTGTGCGGTGAACGTAATGTCCTGCAGAATCGGGATTGTTTTTTCGTAAGAATAATTGACATGTTCAAAATTAATGTGGATATGACTCATACTTTTCGTTCTCCTGTTTTCTTTCTGCCGCGCCGCAGCGTATCAATTGCCTGATCAGCCGGTGACTTTCAGCACAGCAAAAAGCGCCAGCCATACGCCCAGGTACAGCCAGTCTTTCGCTTTGCACGGCTCCTTTGCAGAATAGTAAAATTCGCCCTGATAACCGCGCAGCGTCATACTCTCATACACCTCATTCGCGCGGTCCATGCTCCGCAGAAGAAGCTGTCCCGCCAGGGTTCCCCATACTTTAAAATGAACACCCTTCTGGTTCGGCGCGCGCAGACTGTACGCCTGCGTCATGCGGTTTGCCTCCTCGAGAAGCACCGTCACATAGCGGTATGTCAGCAGCACCTGCGTCACCAGAATTGCGGGTATGTGAAGCAGCCGCAGGGCGTAACAGATTTTTTCGATGGATGTCGTCGCGATCAGAAGATATGCCGCCAGCACGCTGTAAATACCTTTGATCATCAGCGTCACCATGGAAATCACGCCCGCCGTGACGGGAACGGGGCCGATGTGCCCGATCACCTGACGGTCGAAAACCGGGTTGAACAGGCCGACGAAACAGACGAGCGGCAGGACAATCCGAAGCCGCCGGATGCTGTCGCGGAAAGAAATTTCACCAACGATAAAGAGTACAATCGGGTAAATTCCCATGCGCAGCAGACCGGTCAGATCATATTTGGGAAAGGACATGGTTACGGTCAGGAAAACGATCGTCAGAACGAGTTTAACCAGCGGATGAATTTTGTTCACCCACTGGTCTTTCGCCGCAAGCATGTCCATATGATGAATTTCATATAATGCATTGCCAAGTTTATTCATATGTTTCAGGCCTTTTTCTTTTTGAAGAACCGGAACGCATAGCACGCGCCGACGCAGACAACGAGAACGGCTGCGGATCCGGCAATACCGGAAAAGCTGGTTCCCAGCGTGGAATCGGAATTTTTAAATCCGTAGTCCGGCAGAAGCGCTGTTTTTTCCTGAATCTGTTCTGCCGCTGCATGTGCGCCGGTGCCGTCGTTTTCCAGTTCCGTGGAACCAGTCAGGCGCTCCATGGACCACTCGAGGCCGTCCGGATTAGAGGACGCTGCCAATGAAACGGCTCCGCCGATCACAAGTGCCGCAATTCCTAATATCACGAGTGTCTTTTTGAAAGAGAATCGGCTCTCCGCTCTTGCTTCACTGCAGGAAAGCATCTCCGGGCGCGCTTCGTAGACGAACAGCAGAACAGCCGCTGTGATCAGTCCTTCCACGAGTCCAATTGCCAGATGGATCGGCTGCATTGTTGCCACAAATACCGTGAACGGCAGATCGGTGATGCCGGATGCGAGGGTTTCCAGCGCTACACTGAAAGCGCCGAGCTGCAGTGTCACAACACAGCCAAGGATCGAAGCTCCTGCAATGTTTCCGCGCGACATTCCCTTTTTCATCATCGGGCGCCAGAACAGAAAATATCCGAGAAAGCATCCGTAAAACGCCATATTCCAGATGTTGCACCCAAGCGCTAAAAGACCGCCGTCCGCGAACAGCAGACACTGGATCAGCAGTACGCCGATCATCGTCAGAAAGGCCGCGTACGGTCCGAGCAGTGCGGTCAGCAGCATGCCTCCGCAGAGGTGTCCGCTCGAACCTGTGCCCGGAATTGTGAAGTTGATCATCTGCGCCGCAAAGACGAACGCACCCATGACTCCCATCACCGGGATTTTTTTCGGGTCGCTCTCCAGGCGCACTTTTTTTACGGAAAATCCAGCTGCTCCGCCGGAACAGACATACATTGTCGCTGCCACTGCAGGCGCGACCAGTGCATCAGCCATATGCATAATTTTTTTCCTCCTTTTTCGTTTTCCGCTTTCGTTTGTTCTACCTTATCATGACCCAATACCGCCCACAAGCCCCGGTGGGGGTTATTTTTTCAGATTTTTGCAAGTTTATTTTTGTTCACTTTTGCTGATTTTTTATGAACATTTTGTTTAAAAATAAGGGGTGACTTTTTAACATTTGTATGGTATGCTATAGATAACACAGACGGAGACTCCGGGCACCGGGGTATCCGTACACACACCATCTCGAGGGCAGGTTTCCTGTCCGATCCGCGGCCGCCTGCACGCCATCGGGCCGCCGCGGTTTTTTTCGCTTTTGGGTGGTTTGTGTGGAAATCTATCTGACGAAAAGGAGACTCTTTTATGAGCACAGAGAATTTAGAAAACGAAATTGAAACAGCCGCTGATCCGGAAGAGGAAATTGTTTCCCAGGGTGTTCACAACTACAGCGCCGCTGAGACGTATGTACGTCCGACCGATCCGGCAGTTCTGCAGCAGCTGGAATGGTTTCAGGATCAGAAACTGGCACTGATGATGCATTTCGGTCTGTACTGCCACCCGGGCATGGTTGCTTCCTGGGCATTAAGCGACAAGGATTCTGACTGGTCCCGCCACCAGGTAAACTGGACAGACGGTGAAACGTTCAAAAAACAGTATTTCAACCTGAACCGTTCGTTCAATCCAGTCCGCTTCCAGCCGGAGGAGTGGGCACAGATGGCAGAGGACTGCGGATTCCGCTATCTGATTCTGACCACAAAGCATCACGACGGATTCTGTCTCTGGGATACGAAATATACCGATTATAAGACAACGGCTGAGGACTGCCCGTTCCATGAGCATAAAAATGCAGATATCGTGAAATCCATGTTTGATGCATTCCGTGCGAAGGGCATCGGCATCGGCGCTTACTTCTCCAAAGCAGACTGGCACTGCCCGGACTACTGGAATGAGGAATTGAGAAAGGATGGTATGACTTCCCGCGGACCGTCCTACGATCCGAAGGAGTACCCGGAGGTCTGGAACCGTTTTAAAGAGTATACAAAGAATCAGGTGCTGGAGCTCTGCGAGAATTACGGCAAACTCGATATTCTCTGGTTTGATGCCGGCTGGGTATGCGAGCACAACGGACAGGATATCGATCTTGGCGGTATCGTTGACGAAGCACGTAAAATTCAGCCATGGGTTCTCTCCGTTGACCGTACCATCGGCGGCGCTTATGAGAACTATGTGACTCCGGAACTCTGCATTCCGGAAGAGCCGCTCGGTGTTCCGTGGGAGAGCTGCCTGACACTCGGCGTTGACTTTACGTACGAGTACGGCGATCACTACAAATCCCCGCGTGAACTTGTCGGCCTGCTTGTCAACATCGTTGCCAAAGGCGGCAACATGGCACTGAACGTCAGCCCACAGCCAGACGGCCGCATCCCAGTCGACGCCTGGGACAGCCTGAACGGTTTTGGCCAGTGGATGAAAACCTACGGCAACGCCATCTACGGAACCCGCGTCTGCGCACCGTACCAGAGCGGAAATCTTTCGTTCACGCAGAAAGGGGATTCTGTATATGTATTCCGGCTGTATCCGACGGTGCAGGAGTCGGTAGAGGCTGAGATCTTTGTGCCGTATACAGAGGCGAAAATTTCGGAGATCTGTATGGTGGAAAATGGGGAGGCGGTTGCTTTCAGAGAAGTGGAAGGCGGACTTAGCATCACCGTTCCGGCAGGATATCGAAGAGGCTCGGCACCGATTGCGTTGGTGTTTGAGATGAAGAAAGAGAAATAGGTTTTTTGAGATACAAAAAAGGGCTGCCATCGCAGGGCAACCCTTTTCGTATTATAAATTACTCTTCGCAGCAACACCGCAAAACCAACAAACCACCCTGTCGGATTTTATCGCGGTTGATGTTCCATTCCATCTGGCTGAGCTGCTCTGCGTTCTTTTTCTGCAGTTTTTCTCCTTTTCCTGCACCGAACAGAACTTCAGCGAACCATGTTTTCTCTCCCAGAATCTCATTCAAATCAAATCGGATAACCGTATCTGCATCTGTCTGTGGATTGGCTGCTACTATGATTACATTTTTTTCATTTTGATAATAATAAGGAACCGGCAGTTCTGACGGGCTTTCATACGTGAGCGTTCCAAACGCTCCTGGCTTTTCTCCCATTCGATGCGCTTTGATCAGTTCCGCATTCTGGTTTCGGATTGCCAGAATTTCTTTTGTATCTTCCAGCATTTCTGCCTTTTCTTTTTGTTCCAGCTGCTCCCATTCAATCCAGCTTCCATACAGCCATCTTCCTTTTCCAAACGGTTCTCCTCCAAACAGATTAGGAGATAATCCCGGCAGCGGTCTGTAATCTGCATTGAATTCTTCTCCCGCCATGAATACCGGAACCGCTGGTGCAAGAAATGATGTGTATCCTGCGATATACCGGCTTCCCTGCGCTGCATACGGATTCTGATCTGCTGGAAAATCGACCCAGCCGCCGTCATGACAGCTTAACTGAACGGATAAAAACTGTCCGTCCTGGATGCGAAGCGGAAATCTTAAATACAATCCATTCCGTTTTTTCTGAATATCAATGGTGTAATCAACTTCCAGAACGCCTTCCCGATTGCTGTTCCATTCCTGTCCCTGCTTATCGAAGATCTGAATATTTTTGATTTCTTTCTCTCCAAAAATGTTTTCAACCCGCAGATTTCCCATCTGGATATCATACGCGGCATATCTGCTTTCCCGACGCTCCGTGTCAATTCCTTCCCAGAAAATTTCCGGAACTTTTTCCTTCTGATGCCAGGTAATCCCCCTGCTGTCCTGTGTTGTGCCGTCTGTGTAATAAATTTTCACATCATACCGCTCCCCGGTACGATTCTGCCGGTCAATACAGCAGCCCGCTGCATCGTACAGCATTCTCGATGAGCGATTCAGACCATAGTTATGTGAAACAATTTCTCCATGCTGCAAAATATCAGTAACACCTTTAATCGCCGGTCCCATTTCCGCGATAATAATAATTTTCTTTCCGGCATCCGCCGCCTTTTTTCGAAGATCTGCCCACAAATCATTCCGATAATGGGACACATCCAGCCGAAAACCATCAATTCCGATTTCTGTCACATACCAGAGCCAGGTATTCACCCACCATTCGTCCAGCTCCTCGTGCCCGCCGTACCAGTCATAATCTGCCATTCCCCAGGATCCGCCCTGAAACCAGTCCGGGTGCTCTTCTACCAGCGGACTGTCTTTCATCACACCATGTGTAATAACATCCAGAAAGACCTTCATACCATGTGCATGCGCACAGTCCACCAGATGCTTCATATCCTCTTCTGTTCCAAGACTCGGATCAATCCGGTCCGGCCGAATACACGCATACTCTGTCCAGATATTATAAAAATGATGCGCTTCACATAACTGATGACCGGTAAGCCAGATTGCATTAACGCCAAGTTTCTGCAGATAGGGCAGCTTTTCTTCTGTTGATGCGAATGTTCCTGACTCTGGCCCATTCGGTGAAGTAAAATTTTTGGTTGCCAGTTCATACACAATCAAGTGTTCCAGTTCTTCTGGCGCGTCTGTTATTGTTTTCATCTTGTATCAATCCCCCCTTTTATGGTTTCGTAATAATAATTCTGTCATCCTCAACATCCATACGGACTTTGTTCCCCTTGATCCCAAGCCGTTCCAATACTTCTCTTGGAATCTGCACGCGTCCCGCCCGGTCCAGGATAACAAACTCGTCCTGAATTTCCTTTGTCTCCGTAAACGCAGTAATTTCATTCATTCGCTCAACGTAATCCTGTTTCAGAATCAACTCTGAGCTGATTTTTCCATCCCGTATTGCCGCCACGCGGTGTACCTTCTTGCTGAGCAGCCGGTCATGCGTAACAATCACAATGGTAAGACCCGATTCACGGTTAATTTCCTTGAACATATCCAGGATATACGTACCTGTTTTCACATCCACAGCTCCTGTCGGCTCATCCGCAAGCAGGATTTTAGGGTCATTGGCAAGCGCGATTGCAATTGCAATTCGCTGCTGTTCTCCGCCGGAAAGCTGATTCAGAAAGCTGTTCTTTTTATGAGAAAGCCCCACGAGTTCCAGCAGCTGCAAGGCACGTTCCTTTTTCTTTTTTTCCGTATCAAACAGCATCGGCATCTGTATATTTTCCCACGCAGTCAGATACGGCAGCAGGTTTCTTGCATTGTTCTGCCAGACAAAACCAACTGTTTTTCGCTTATACTCTACAAGTTCTTTTTCATTCAGTTTGAAAAGATCTTTCCCATCCACAAAAAGGCGTCCCGCTGACGGCCGATCCAGACCTCCGATCATATTCAAAAACGTAGATTTTCCAGAACCGCTGTTTCCAATGATTGCCATCAGCTCGCCCTGTTCAATCGTAATATCCAGCCCCTGCAGCGCCATAACCTCAATGTCCTCTGTCTTATAAATCTTAACCAGGTTATCGCATTCAATGATCGGCCTTTTTTCATTCTCCCCCATGAATCAGTTCTCCCCCTTCCAATTCATAGACCCGGTCACCCAGCTCCATCAGACCGACATCATGTGTTGTCATTACAATCGTGACACCCTCTTGTTCTGTCAGTTCTTTGAAAAGTTTTACGACTGTCAGCCCCATCATGGTATCCAGTGCTCCCGTTGGTTCATCCGTAAAAAGGATTTTCGGCTGATGTGCAATCGCTCTTGCAATCGCCACGCGCTGCTGTTCTCCGCCGGAAAGTTCCTGGGGCATATGATCTGCTCTCTGTGCCATTCCGACCATTTTTAAACACTCCATGGCCCGTTTCGTTCGATCCCCTGGATATTTTGCCATGCGAATGGCAAAGTCCACATTTTCCAGTGCTGTCATCATAGGAACCAGCGCAACAGACTGAAAAACAAATCCAATTTCGCATCGTCGAAGTTTTGTCCTGCTTTTCTCATCCATTTTTTCAAGTTGTTTTTCCTGGAACCAGACACTGCCCTCCGTTGGCTGATCAAGCGCGCTTAAAATATTCAAAAGCGTTGTTTTTCCGGAACCGGAACGCCCCCGGAGAATCGTCAGTTTTCCCTGCGGGATCTCCAGACTGACATCCTTTAATGCCCAAAAATCACCGCTCTGTGTCTTAAAACAGCGGCTTACATGTTCCGCTCTCATCATACTTTTCATCGGATTCTCCTTTTATCTGTCTCATTTTTTCTTCTGAATTGTTATCACCGATTCGGCTGATGGATTGATCTTCATCAGGATACCATCCTCATTTTCCAGATATCCCTCTGTGAAATACAGTCCTTCTTTCGAAGCCACTTTCCTTAATGTTCTTCCATTTACAGCAACTTCTGTATTCTGCCAATGAATTCCTGTCATCCTTACATATGGCCCAACTTTTCTGCCGGAAATCTGAAGCTGAATGGTTTCTCCGCTCTTTTCCATGCAGCAGCATGTTTCTGCACCCGATCTCTCATACAGTGTTTCTTTTACGATACTGTCGTTCTCCGGCACCACGGTCAGAATCATTTCCGTTTCCGATCTGCTCATGCTTTCTCCAAGCTTCAGATTTTCATTCAGCCGAAGCGGAAGGAAACTTCCTTCACGGATATATACCGGTATTTTATCAATCGGCTCCGAAACACGCATCCGCACCGGACCGGAAATTTCTTCTTTTAAATTCCACAGGCTGATCCACCGTCCCTCCGGGAAATAGACTTCCCGCGTTTCCGTTTCATCAGAAACCGGCGCTGCCAGCAGATCTCCTCCAAAAAGGTATTCATCCCACACCTTTGCTGCTTCCTGATCCGCAGGATACATCATCGCAAGCGGACGCATCAACGGCATTCCCAGTTTGTGGGCTTCTGCTGCTGCACTCACAATATACGGACGAAGATTTTCCCGCAGCCACGCATAATAACGATAGACTTTCACTGTAAAATCATCGTACTCCCATGGTTCTCTCGGCTCTGTTCCATGAAAGCGCATCAACGGGCTGAATGCAGCGTACTCTGTCCAGCGAAGATACGTTTCCTGATCTGGAAATCCATCATAGCCGCCTGCATCAACACCCCAGAACGGAAGGCCGGAAGCAGCTGCAGAAAGCCCTCCTGCAATCGCATATTTCAGACCAAGGAAACTGGTCAGCTGATCTCCGCCAAACTGACACGTAAAGTGCTGGGAACCCGGCGCTGCACCTCTCGTGTAAAGAACATGGTCATCTCCATATTTCTCTTCAAATAATTCCCTGTAGTTTTTTGCATACTGATAAGCG
>CAVBNJ010000071.1:0-10163 GCA_963596755.1 bacterium | reverse complement strand
GTTGTAACCGTAATCAACATTATCCACAATCTGTGGATAACCTTGTGGATAACTTTCGGTTTTGCTGTGTACAACGTGTGGGCATTTCCAATTTTTCCAGTATTTACGCCATGTATAGTGTGCATAGAAGTTTTCCAGATTATACACATTCTGGTTTTTCACGCAATCTGTCCACATTTTTATCAACATAGGATTCCCTGTTATCCACAAAATATCCCTGATTTTATCAACAGGAAAATTTTTTACACATTCTGTGGATAAAAAAATAATTATCCACATTTTTGGGTTGAATAAAACGGCATTTTATTATATCATATAGAAGTAAAAATGCGACTATTAGGGGAAAATCCTGTCTTTTTGGCAGAAGTTATCCCCAAAAAGCAATGATTATAGAAGCGGAGCGACAGAAAAAGCATGGAAATCGTACAAGATAAATGGAAAGAAATACTGCAGAGAGTGCGGGACGAGCACGAATTATCTGAGATCTCCTTTACCACATGGATTGAGCCACTTACCATCCATTCGGTCGAGGACAATCTGATCACGATCCTGGTTCCATCCGAAAAAATGGGCCTCGATTACGTGAGCAAAAAATATACTCTTCCTATTAAAGTGGCAATCGCGGAAATCACAGGCGTCAACTATGAGATCCGTTTTATTCTTCCGGAAGAAGTGAAACAGGAAAAAGCGCCTGCTCCCGTCCAGAAAAATCTTTATGTGCCGAACCTGAATCCAAAGTATACCTTTGATACCTTCGTGGTCGGCAGCAATAACAAATTTGCCCATGCAGCTTCTCTCGCCGTGGCCGAATCCCCGGGAGAAATCTACAATCCGCTGTTTTTATACGGTGGTGTTGGACTGGGCAAAACCCATCTGATGCACTCGATCGCGCATTTTATTCTTCAGAAGAACCCGTCTTCGCGGATTCTCTACGTAACGAGTGAAGAATTTACCAATGAAGTCATCGAAGCCATCCGAAACAGCAACAACACCGCAATGACCAAATTCCGTGAGAAATACCGCAATATCGACGTACTTCTCATCGATGATGTGCAGTTTATTATAGGAAAGGAATCAACACAGGAAGAGTTTTTCCATACCTTCAATACGCTGCACGGCGCCAACAAACAGATCATCCTTTCTTCGGATCGTCCGCCGAAGGATATGGATATCCTGGAAGACCGCATCCGTTCCCGTTTCGAGTGGGGACTCCTTGCCGACATCCAGAGCCCGGATTACGAGACGCGAATCGCCATTCTCCGAAAAAAACAGGAGCTGGACGGCTATTCCGTCAGCGACGATGTGATCGAATACATCGCTTCCAATATTAAATCGAACATCCGTGAATTAGAGGGCGCGCTCAACAAAATCATTGCATACGCAAACCTTGAAAAACGTGAAATCAACATTGATCTTGCAGAGCAGGTGCTGCGCGACATCATCTCCCCGAACGAGAAGAAGGTGATCACGCCGGAATTTATCATCGACACCGTTGCAGATCACTTCGATATTACGCCGTCCGACATCGTCGGCAGCAAGCGGAGCAGCAAAATCGTATTCCCGCGCCAGATCGCCATGTATCTGTGCCGCGAAATGCTCGATGCACCGCTGACCGGAATCGGAAAAATGATGGGCGACCGCGACCACACCACTGTTATGCACGGCATTGAGAAGATCGAAAAAGAAATGAATGCCAAAGACAGTGTCCGCAACACGGTAGATATCTTAAAGAAGAAGATCAACCCGTCGAAATAAGCGGCGCCGCAGCATCTCTGCTGGAATCGTCCGAATCAGCATACATTTATATAAGAAGAAACACATCAGTTGACAGGCCCTTATTTATACACAAACCGGTGTGGAAAGCCTGTGGATGAATTGTGGACAAATTTGGGGCCTGAAGTTATCAACATTTCATACACAGGTTCACGTTCGATTATTCACAGAGTTATACAGATCGATTTTTCCAGTATTTCCGCATTCTCGAAGGGGTTATCCACATATCCACAGCCCCTACGACTAAGACTACGGATTTTTACTATATTTTTTCTTTATAAGCACACTCACCCAGCCGTGAGGAAAGGAGAGTTATCCACAATTATGAAATTAGTGTTCGACAAAGCAGACCTTGTAAAAAGCGTTGCCATTGCAATGAAAGCTGTCTCCGGTAAAACAACGATGCTGATCTTACAGTGTATCCTGATTGATGCATCTTCGAGTCAGATCAAATTTACTTCGAACGATATGGAACTCGGAATCGAGACGATCGTCACAGGTATGATCTTAGAACGCGGTATTGTTGCTCTGGATGCAAAGATTTTCTCTGAAATCGTAAGAAAACTTCCGGATAATCAGGTTACAATAGAAACAGATGAAAATCTGGTTACTACGATTACCTGTGAAAAAGCAAAATTCAATATCCCGGGTCTTTCCGGTGAGGATTTTTCCTACTTACCGATTCTGGAAACATCCGACTGTGTTTCGATTTCCCAGTTCACCTTAAAAGAACTGATCCGTCAGACCATTTTCTCCATTGCAGCCAATGAGAACAACAAACTGATGACCGGTGAGCTTTTCGAAATCAAAGACAACACACTTCGTGTCGTATCTCTGGATGGACACCGCATCGCGATCCGCAAAATTGAGCTGAAAGAATCGTATCCGGACCGAAAAGTCGTTGTTCCTGGAAAAACACTGAACGAAATCAGCAAAATTCTGTCCGGTGAGATGGATGATCAGATTGATCTTTACTTCTCGGAAAACCACATTATGTTCAAGTTCGATGACACAACGGTTGTTTCCCGCTTGATCGACGGCGAATATTTCCGCATTGACCAGATGCTTTCGAGCGATTACGAGACAAAAGTGACGATCAACAAAAAAGAATTCTTAAGCTG
The DNA here is from genome assembly GCA_963596755.1 of bacterium. Lineage (GTDB taxonomy): Bacteria > Bacillota > Clostridia > Lachnospirales > Lachnospiraceae > Fusicatenibacter. The sequence continues at coordinate 7,269 of CAVBNJ010000071.1, read as the reverse complement.
TATCGACCGTGCCACACTTCTTGTCAAAGAAGGCGACAAAAAACCGATCATCATCGACATCCAGGATGGAGCGATGGAACTGCAGATCAATTCTGCAATGGGTTCCATGAAAGAGGAGATCGATATCACCAAAGAAGGCAAGGATATCATGATCGGTTTCAACCCGAAATTCCTGATCGACGCCCTTCGTGTCATTGACGATGAGGAAATTTCGATTTATCTGGTCAACCCGAAGGCTCCATGTTTTATCCGGAACGAGGAAGAAAGCTATATCTATCTGATTCTGCCGGTAAACTTTAATTCCGTGAGATAACTCACATAAGTTTGAAATCTGCCGGGACCTTTTCTGAAAGAACTTTCAGAGATGCTTTCATCACACAGGTTCCAAAATGGGAACTTACGTGATGAAACGGCTGCGGCAGTGCAGGAGGAAAAAATGGAAATTATTACGCTGCGTGAAGATTACATCAAACTGGGCCAGGCATTAAAAGCTGCAGCTCTGGTAGAAGACGGCGTGGAAGCAAAGCTCGTCATCAAGGACGGTGAAGTGACGGTAAACGGTGAGGTAGATACCCGCCGCGGCCGCAAGCTCTACGACGGAGATGTTGTCTGCTACAATGGAAATGAGATACAAATTAAAAAATAATGCTTAAATACTTAAGCTAATTTTTCACGGATGACTGCTCATGTATATCAAATCTTTAGAACTGAAGAACTATCGGAACTATGAGAATTTATGCATAAATATTAGCCCCGGAACGAATATTCTCTACGGCGACAACGCCCAGGGAAAGACGAATATTCTGGAGGCTTTATATCTCGCGGGTACGACGAAATCGCACCGCGGCAGCAAGGACCGCGAAATCATCCAGTTTGACCGGGAGGAAGCCCATATCAGGATGATGGTGGAGCGGAACGGAAGTACGCATAGGATCGATATGCATCTGAAAAAAAATAAATCCAAGGGAATCGCCATCGATGGAGTTCCGATCCGCAAAGCGTCGGAACTTTTTGGCATTGTAAATATTGTGTTTTTCTCTCCGGAGGACCTGAATATCATCAAAAACGGTCCTGCGGAGCGGCGGCGTTTCCTCGACAGCGAAATTTGCCAGTTGTCAAGACTGTACATGATCGAGCTTGCCAATTATAATAAAGTGGTAGCGCAGAGAAACAAGCTGCTCAAAGAGATCTCGTTTTCGGGCAGAATGGCAGATACGCTGGAGATCTGGGATGAGCAGATGATCCGCTATGGAAAAAGCATTATTTCCGAACGGAAAAAATTCATCAGCCGTCTGAATGAAATTCTTTCCGGGATCCACCAGAATCTGACCGGAGGAAAAGAGCAGATTCTGATCACCTATGAACCGAACGTGTCCGAGGAAGCTTTCGGCGATGAATTAAAAGCCGGAAGAGAGCGCGACCTGCGCTTCGGACAGTCCTACACCGGGCCGCACCGGGACGATTTCTGTGTGCGGGTCAACGGCATTGATATCCGTAAATACGGTTCTCAGGGGCAGCAGAGAACGGCTGCGCTTTCCCTGAAACTGGCGGAAATCCGTCTGGTGGAAGAGGAAATTCACGATACACCGGTATTACTGCTGGATGATGTTTTGTCGGAGCTGGACAGCAGCCGGCAGAATTATCTTCTGCAGAGCATTCACAGCATACAGACACTGATTACCTGTACCGGCCTGGACGAGTTTGTCGAAAATCAGTTTGAGGCAAACAGAGTTTTCCAGGTGGTCGAGGGATCTGTGTTTCATAAAGAAACAGGAGGAATCTAAATGAGTACAGAGAACATGGAAAAGACAGAGTATGGTGCAGACCAGATTCAGATTCTGGAGGGTCTGGAAGCCGTACGGAAGCGCCCAGGTATGTATATCGGCAGTACCTCCGCACGGGGACTTCACCATCTGGTCTATGAGATTGTCGACAACTCGGTAGACGAGGCGCTGGCAGGATACTGCAAAAATATTGACGTTACGATCAACCCGGACAACTCCATCACCGTCATCGACGACGGCCGTGGTATTCCGGTCGGCATCAACCACAAGTCGGGCCTTCCGGCCGTTGAGGTTGTCTTTACGGTGCTGCACGCGGGCGGAAAGTTCGGCGGCGGAGGATACAAGGTATCCGGCGGTCTGCACGGCGTTGGTGCATCCGTTGTAAACGCACTGTCAAACTGGCTGGAGGTTCGCGTTTATCACGAGGGCAAGGTTTACTTCCAGCGGTATGAGCGCGGAAAAACCATGAATAAACTGGAGGTTATCGATACCTGTCCGCTCGAAAAAACAGGTACCGAGGTCCGTTTCCTGCCGGATGACACGATGTTCGAGGAGACGGTTTACGATTATGACGTCTTAAAAACAAGACTCCGCGAGACCGCATTCCTGACCAAAGGACTGCGCATCGTTCTGCGCGATCTGCGTACCGACCCGGTTGTGGAGAAGGCATTCCACTACGAGGGCGGTATCAAGGAATTTGTCAGCTACCTGAACAAGAGCAAAACAGCGCTCTACCCGGACATCATCTACTGCGAGGGAGAAAGAGACGGCGTTCTCGTTGAGGTTGCCATGCAGCACAACGATTCCTATCAGGAAAATACGTACGGTTTTGTCAACAACATTACGACGCCGGAGGGCGGTACCCACATCGTGGGCTTCCGAAATGCGCTGACCAAAACCTTTAATGAATATGCAAGATCAAACAAACTGTTAAAAGACAGCGAGCCGAACCTGACCGGAGAGGATATCCGCGAAGGTATGACGGCGATTGTCAGCATCAAAATTGAGGAGCCGCAGTTCGAGGGCCAGACGAAGCAGAAGCTCGGAAACAGCGAGGCGAGAGGAGCGGTTGATAATATCGTGAGCACCCAGCTCGAACTGTTCCTGGAGCAGAACCCGACGGTTGCCAAGACGATTGTCGAAAAATCGCTGCTTTCCCAGCGTGCAAGAGAGGCCGCTAGAAAAGCGCGTGATCTGACGAGAAGAAAATCCGCACTGGACGGCATGTCCCTGCCTGGAAAACTGGCCGACTGTACCGACAAGGATCCGAAAAACTGTGAGATCTTCCTGGTCGAGGGAGATTCCGCGGGCGGTTCCGCAAAATCCGCGAGAAGCCGTGCAACGCAGGCAATATTGCCTTTACGTGGAAAAATCCTGAACGTAGAGAAAGCACGTCTCGATAAAATCTATGCCAATGCCGAGATCAAAGCGATGATCACGGCGTTCGGAACCGGAATCCACGACGATTTCGATATCACAAAGCTGCGCTACGACAAGATCATCATCATGACCGATGCCGATGTCGACGGCGCTCACATTGATACCTTGATGCTGACGTTCCTGTACCGCTTCATGCCGGAACTGATCAAACAGGGCCACGTTTATCTGGCACAGCCGCCGCTGTTCAAGATTGAGAAGAACAAAAAAGTATGGTACGCATACGACGACGATGAGATGAATCGAATCCTCAATGAGATTGGACGCGGAGACAATAAGATCCAGCGTTACAAAGGACTTGGAGAGATGGATGCGGAACAGCTCTGGGAGACCACCATGGACCCGGAACGCCGTGTTCTGCGCCGCGTTGTGTTCGACGAAGAGTATTCTTCTGAAATTGACCTTACCTTCAATACACTCATGGGCGACAAGGTAGAACCGCGCCGTGACTTTATCGAAGAGAGAGCGAAATACGCAAACAACCTGGATATCTAAAGTCTCAGACGGAATTAAGTGGAGGAAAAGATGGAAGATAATGTTTTTGATAAAATTCACGAGGTCGATCTGAAAGAAACGATGGAGGAGTCCTATATCAACTACGCCATGAGCGTAATTGCCTCCCGTGCACTTCCGGACGTCCGCGACGGCTTGAAGCCGGTACAGAGACGTATTCTGTACTCGATGAGCGAGCTGAACAATACACCGGATAAGCCGCACCGTAAGTGCGCGCGTATCGTCGGTGATACGATGGGTAAATATCACCCGCACGGCGACAGCTCCATCTACGGAGCCCTCGTCAACATGGCACAGGACTGGGCAACCCGTTATCCGATGGTTGACGGCCATGGAAACTTCGGTTCCGTGGACGGCGACGGCGCTGCGGCCATGCGATACACCGAGGCACGTTTAAGCAAAATCTCGATGGAGATGCTGGCGGATATCAACAAGGATACCGTAGATTTTGCCCCGAACTTTGATGAAACCGAAAAAGAGCCTGTTGTCATGCCGGCACGCTACCCGAACCTTCTGGTGAACGGTACTTCCGGTATCGCAGTAGGTATGGCAACGAACATCCCGCCGCACAACCTGCGCGAGGTGGTAAGTGCCATTGTTAAAATTATTGACAACATCATTGAGGAGGACCGCGACACTGATCTCGAGGAGATTCTCGGCATCGTAAAGGGCCCTGATTTCCCGACGGGAGCAGAAATCCTCGGAACCCGCGGCATCGACGAGGCTTACCGTACCGGCCGCGGCAAAATCCGTGTTCGTGCGGTATCGAACATCGAGACACTGCCGAACGGAAAGAGCGAGATCATCGTAACGGAGATTCCGTACATGGTAAACAAGGCGCGCCTGATCGAAAACATCGCCGCCCTTGTCCGTGATAAAAAAATTGACGGCATCACCGGCATTGCGGACCATTCCAACCGGGAGGGTATGCGCATCTGTATCGAACTGCGCCGCGACGCCAATGCGAACGTCATCTTAAACCAGCTGTACAAACATACCCAGATGCAGGATACCTTCGGCGTCATCATGCTTGCACTGGTGAACAATCAGCCGAAAGTCATGAACCTTCTGGAGATGCTGACCTACTATCTGCAGCATCAGGAAGAGGTTGTGACGAGAAGAACAAAATACGACCTGAACAAAGCGCAGGAGAGAAGCCATATCCTGGAAGGACTCTTAAAAGCGCTCGACCATATCGACGAAGTGATCCATATCATCCGTGCATCCGCCAATGCGGCAGAGGCGAAAAAGAATTTGATGGAACGCTTCGAGCTGAGTGATGCCCAGGCCCAGGCAATCGTAGACATGCGTCTGCGCGCACTGACCGGTCTGGAAAGAGAGAAGCTGGAGAACGAGTACAAAGAGCTGATGGCGCGCATCGAGCAGTTAAAAGCCATTCTGGCAGACCGCAAGGTGCTTCTCGGCGTCATCCGCGCAGAGATTCTGAACGTGTCTGATAAATACGGCGACGACAGAAGAACTTCCATCGGCTTCGACGAGTATGATCTCTCCATGGAGGATTTGATTCCGCGCGAGAATACCGTCATTACTATGACAAAACTGGGCTACATCAAACGTATGACCGTTGACAACTTCCGCAGCCAGAACCGCGGCGGCAAGGGAATCAAGGGCATGCAGACCATCGAGGACGACTATATCGAGGAGCTCCTGATGACGACGACCCATCATTACCTGATGTTCTTTACGAATACGGGAAGAGTCTACCGTCTGAAGGCATACGAGATTCCGGAGGCGTCCAGAACCGCAAGAGGAACGGCGATCGTCAACCTCCTCCAGCTTCAGCCGGGAGAGAAGATTACCGCTGTGATTCCGATGCGTCAGTATGAGAAGGGCCATTATCTGTTTATGGCAACGAAAAAGGGACTGGTGAAGAAGACGCCGCTCGAAGAGTACGAGAACGTCAGAAAAACGGGTCTTGCTGCCATTGCGCTCCGCGATGATGATGAGCTGATTGAAGTGAAGACAACCGATAACGAGAAAGAGATTATCCTGGTAACGAAATTCGGCCAGTGTATCCGTTTCAAAGAGACCGATGTGCGCACCACAGGCCGTGTTTCCATGGGTGTAAGAGGCATCAACCTTCTGGACGGCGATGAAGTAGTCGGCATGCAGATCTGCACGCAGGGAGACTATCTCCTTGTCGTATCCGAAAACGGTATGGGAAAACGGACCCCGATGGCAGAGTTCACGGTACAGCTCCGCGGCGGCAAGGGTGTCAAATGCTATAAGATTACCGAAAAGACCGGAAATCTGATCGGTTCCAAGGCAGTCAATGAAGATAATGAGATTATGATGATCACCACAGAGGGTATCATCATCCGTACCCCATGTGCCGGCATTTCGGTTATGGGACGTATCACATCCGGTGTCAAACTGATGGATGTGGACGGCGAGATCAAAGTTGCCAGCATTGCAAAGGTAAGAGAGAAAGAGGCATCCGAGGAGACTCCTGCATCGGAGGAAGAGACAGAAAACTCTTCTGAGGAGACGAACGAATAATACAGCGTCGGAAAACGTGTCTGAGAGAAAAAACTCAGGCACGTTTTTCTTATAGTTGTGGGAAGGGGAGAAAAACATGAAAAGAATTTTGCTGATGGTGCTGCGGAATCTGCTTCTGGTTCCGTGGATGTGGTGCCGGCTCTGCTACCATGCAGCACATCCGGACAAGTACAGCCTGGAGGAGCACTTTAAAATGCTGCGCTTTATTGTACAGCGGGCAAACAAAGGCGGTAACGTCATCGTGGAATCGTATGGAGCAGAAAATCTTCCGGAGCAGGACGGCTTTGTGATGTACCCGAATCACCAGGGACTCTACGATGTACTGGCGATTGCGGGAGCCTGTTCGCGTACGTTCACCGTTGTAGCGAAAAAAGAAGTGGAGCATATCCCGTTTCTGAAACAGGTCTTTGCGTGCATCCACGCATTGTTTATGGACCGGGAGAATCTGCGGCAGTCGATGCAGGTGATCAATGAGGCGGCGGAAGTCGTAAAAGAGGGCAAAAACGTCATTCTGTTTCCGGAAGGCACGAGGAGCAGAAAGGGGAACCAGTTATTAGAGTTTAAAAGCGGCAGTTTCAAAATCGCAGTAAAAGCAAAATGCCCGATCGTGCCGGTTGCTTTAAAAAACTGTTTTGTCCCGTTTGACTCCAATACCGTCCGCCCCGTAACCGTAGAAGTCCATTTTCTCGACCCGATCCCGTACGAGGAATACCAGGGAATGAAGACAACAGAGATTGCCGAGATGGTAAAAAAGAGAATCGAAGCAGTCGTAACCGCGTAGCGGTTTCAAAAAAAGAGCGTGATATACGCTCTTTTCTGCCGTTCTGGGGGCTGATTTTGGATCTGTAAAGCCTATTTTCTATAATAGTAAGAAAAAAACAAAAAAATCGAAAAAACGGGTTGACAAGAACGGTGTGTTTTTGTATAATAAACCATGCGTCACGAATGAGTGACCACACATATCATTTTATATTTAGGCATTTGGAGAAGTACTCAAGTGGCTGAAGAGGCGCCC
>CAVBNJ010000070.1:0-10175 GCA_963596755.1 bacterium | reverse complement strand
ATACGATATCTTCTGCAGATATTCATATCCGGCTCCCCGTTTATATTCGCCTTCCCCGCCTTCTTCGTAGTTCGCAACATTGACATATCCTACCCGGACTGTTTTCTGTTCCTCTTTGGAGTCCTCTGCCCGTACCTTTGCCGGACACAGGACAATCATCACGAGGAAGATCCCCAGAAAGAAAGCAATCTGTTCTAACTTCCGCTTTCTGTTTTTATTCATCTTCTTATTCACTCATTCTTTCGAATCCTTTATTATCGTGTAACAGCCTTTTTCCTTCTTTTTTGTTTGATACAATGCCTGATCAGCCGCAATGTACATCTGATCATAACTCTGTTCCGCACTGGTAATGTAAACTCCCACGCTGATACCAAGAAACGGAAATTCTTCTCTTGCTTTCTCAATTTCCATTCGAAGCTGTTCCATCAGCATCGTTATCGTCCGCTCTGCCTGTTCCAGTTCCGGGAGAAATACCGCAAATTCATCTCCGCCGACCCGGTAAACGACTGCATTTCCATCAAAAACGGCAACCAGAATATCGGCAAGCTGTTTCAGCGTTCTGTCTCCCATACTATGTCCATGGGTATCGTTTACGGTTTTGAAATTGTCAACATCCATCATAAGCATTGCTTTCTGTGTATGCGGAGCGCTGCTTAATATTTTCTGAATCTGCGAACGGCCTGCACCTACATTCAGGATTCCCGTCAGGGCATCCATCTGCGCCTGCTGCTGCAGTTTTTCCTGTTTCTTCATATCATGATTGATGTCCTGAATATATCCGAGAACTTTTCGTTCCTTTGTATTTTCATCCTGATAATCAAACAGCGACAGCTTAAACCAGATCCATTCCCGGGAATCCCTTCTCGCGCAGCGTAAGGGAACCGATACGGCATGCTCTCCTTTTTTCATACGGCTGAATGCATCGGTTAAAAGAGAGTGTGAGTCCTTATCCACACGGCCCGTCTGTTCAAACAGCTGGAACAGTTCTCTGATCTGATACTTTTCGCTGTTTTCATCCGCTGTATATTTATTCTGCTGTATTTCATCTGTAACCGGATTATACTCAAACACAGCCGCCGTTGTCGTTTCCAACACGCGAAGCAGTTCCTCCCGGCTCTGATGCAGTTCCCGGAAAAGAAAGTTTTCCTGTGTCACATCCTGCACGACACAGTCACAGTGGCCCGGATCGGTGCGGAAGGTATAAATCAGCAGATCCTTTCCAATTTCCGGGCTGTACTTCCGGATCACATGCGGAATTCCAAGCCATGCCGTCTCATAATAATACTTCAGCCAGCTTGGATCTGTCTCCTCGAAAAATGCATAAAAGCCTTTTCCCAGCAATTCTCCCGGCTGCACGCCTTCCAGTTTTTCATGCGCCGGATTGCAGTAGGTATAGCGGAAATCATATGGTTTTCCTTCTTCGTTTAAAAGGACTTCTGTCGAACAGATCGCAATCGGCATATTCGTCAATAACTCTCTGTATTTTTTTTCGACATTTTCTCGCTCTTTCCGCTCCCGGATCGCTTCACTTACATCCGTTCTTGTCAGCAGTATGGTTCCGCGTTCTTCATCTGCATAGCAGAAACGCAGGCGCTTATAGGAATTCTGCGGATTGATATCGGTTTTTAGCTCCGTATAGAGAACGTATTCCTCCTTCTCTTCCAACTGCTGCACCACATTTCGAATTCTCATTTTTTCTGTCAGTTCCGCTGCTTTTTCCGGTACAACATACTGACCGTTAAATTCTTCTACGATTCTTTCATAATCATCAGACTCATGCTGCGGTACAATCGTCTTTTCATCATCCGCATAATAAAGCACATAACTGCCTGTGCGGACATCGATCCGGCAGACGTAGTCAAATTCCGGCAGAACTGCTCTTGCAATCGTTGCATTTCTCTGTTCTTTTTTGATATCGCGGCTTCCGATCAGGATATGCTCTCCGTACCGCTCCAGATACGCCTCATGCCACTGCAGTCCGCTTCTGGTATTCTGCATGCGGACAGAAAAGCTGCTTTCATTTAATCCGCTGTTCTTGAAATCTTCCAGTGCCTCCGGCGACATATACCGTTTCCAGATGTCCAGATCCTTGGGATAAACAAATTTTTCCCTGTGTTCCTGGTAAAGCGGGCCGTATTCCATCCAGCGGCCGCTCTCTTCCGGCACCATCGTATCATGGTAAATATATATTTTTCCATTTTGGGGATCATATTCCCATATGGTATCGCAAAAATGCTTAAAAAGCTCAACCTGGTTTAACATTTCTTTTCTCCTGTATCTATTTCTCTTCTTTCAGGGTATACCACACCCAATTTTATTATAGCCCCCCCCCGAAACCAGCGTCAACCATAGAAAACCCATTCGTGCAAAAAGCCCGCTGATGCACCACGGTATTTCGCCATCGCACACCAACGGGTTCGTGTTATTTTTCTGTTCTGAAAATCTGATCGAATACTTTTGCGATCTCTTTCATATCAATCGGCTTCACAATATGGCCGTTCATGCCGCATTCAAACGCCTTTCTTCTGTCCTCGTCAAAAGCGTTTGCCGTCATCGCCACGATCGGAATATTGGCTTTTTTGTTGTTCTGCAGTGTACGGATTTCTCTCGTCGCCGTGTAGCCGTCCATTCTCGGCATCTGGATATCCATCAGGACCAGATCGTACCGGTCTTCCGGTGCTTCGTTGATGATGTTGACCGCTTCGATGCCGTCCTCCGCACAGTCGATCACAAGACCGGTTTCTTCGAGCATAGCCAGCGCCAGTTCCCGGTTCAGTTCGTTGTCCTCCGCGAGAAGAATGCGTTTTCCCGTGTAATCATAAGAGCCATCTGTCTTTTCCGGTTCCTGCTCTTCCACATGAACCGGTCTTGTCAGCACGCTCCGCAGTTCCGACATGAAAATCGGTTTTGCCACAAATGCGGTTGCGCCGGCCTCTCTTGCTTCCTGTTCAAAATCGGTCCAGTCGTATGCCGTCAGCACAATGATCGGCACATCTTCTTTGATAACTCTGCGGATTCTGCGGATCACCTCAATTCCGTTCATATCCGGCATCAGGTAATCGATAATATAGACCTTATACTCATCCTCCAGCTCGGATGCATCCTGCGCACGAAGAACTGCTTCTTTTCCCGTCACGGTCCAGTCAGGCTGCATGTCAATCGTCCGAAGCATCTTGCAGACACTGCGGCAGGTATCGACATCATCATCTACCACAAGCGCTCTCGCCCCCTGCAGCTCCGCAATCGGCTCATATTTGATCGTCTGATTTGCGAGACGCACGGTGAGGGTAACGGTAAATTTCGATCCTTTTCCTTCTTCGCTCTCCACCTCAATCGTGCCGCCCATCATGTCCACAATATTTTTCGTGATCGCCATACCAAGGCCGGTTCCCTGAATACCGCTGACGGTCGAAGACTGCTCCCTGGAGAAGGTGTCAAACACATGGCCTAAGAACTCCTCCGACATTCCAATACCGGTATCTTTGATCGAAAATTCATACGTTGTATATCCATTGGTATGACACGGTCTCTCTACCAGATGAATGATGATATCTCCGCCGACCGGTGTAAACTTGATCGCATTGCCCACGATGTTGATCAGAATCTGGTTCAGGCGCAGCTTGTCCAGGATAACGTCTTCATGCTGGACATCCTGCGTGTCGATGTAGAGATTCTGCTGTCTTGCATTAATCAGTCCCTGAATCATCGTGCGCAGATCGTGAAGCAGATCCGGCAGATGCACCGGCTTTTCATCGAGCTTCACACTGCCGCTCTCAATGCGGCTCATATCCAGAATATCGTTGATCAGCGAAAGCAGATGCGTACTTGATGTGTTAATTTTCGCAAGGTAATCCTGCACCTGCTCTGTATTCTCAAGGTGCGTCTGCGCCAGCGCCGTAAAACCGATAATCGCATTCATCGGCGTGCGGATATCGTGCGACATGCTGTTCAGGAACATCGTCTTCGCCTTGTTTGCCTGCTGTGCAGCCGCAAGTGCATCCGAAAGCTGATTCTGCTGCTCCCGCAATGCCTCGTCCTTTTCTACTTGTGTTTCCAGAGCCGCCTCTAATTTCTTTTCTTCCGCTTTCAGTTCTGTATTTTTCTGTTCCAGCTTTTCCTGCGCCGTCACCAGATTCTGACGGATTTCGATCTCACCCACGAAAAATGCCATCAGTGCCGAAAACGTCTGCGCATACGTCTGCAGCGACAGGCCGAAATTCATGTACTCGTACGCCGTCGCCCCTGCCATCAGCGTAAAATACGCCCAGCCAAGGAACTTCAGATTCCTGCTGAATTTGCTGTGATACCGGATCAGCATCCAGAGTACCACGAGAAGTGCTGCAATCGGCGCGATATGCGTCATACGGTAATGCACACCTCTGCTGTACCCATTGCTGCTGTCAATCGAATAGAACCATCCAAAATGAAGATTCAATGTCAGCGCAGCGATCGCAACTGCTTCCAGCGTCCAATACGCTTTCAATATCCATCCCGGTTTCTCGTCTTTATTTTTGACCAGTTCCCAGATAAATACCGAAAACACCAGCGACACCAGATCATTCGTGACAAACGTAATATAATTGCTCATCCTCGTCACGGTTCCCCAGAACATCCCCGGCACGCCGTCAAACGCCCACGATACGGCATCGCTGACCAGTCTCGTGATACAGACGATCATCAGAATTTTCGTGACTTTTTTCTCTTTGAGTTCCCCTTTAAACAGATACATAATGATCCCAAAGATCAGCGTGACCCATATTTCACTTGCTGCAAGCTGCACACTCTGCATTGTTTCCCCTCCAAAATTCCAGATTTTGCCATAATACTTTTATTATACCCGGCAGTATATCCAGCGTCAATTGGTGAAATGTGCCGTTTTTGGCTCCCTGTTTTTTATCATTTTCGGCACAAAAAATCCCCCCGCACAAATGCGGAGGGATTTTCCTGTATATTTTCTTTTAGAAATCTACTTCTGTATCATAGTAGCAGCATTTCAGCAGTTTTTCCATCTCTTCTACGGATGGCTGTCTCGGGTTGGAGCCGGTGCAGGCATCGGCGATTGCGTTTACGGCGATGTCGTGCAGTCTCTCAAGGAATACGTCTTCCGGAACGAAGCCCTGCTCGGTCGGATAGCTGTCTTTTCCGTAGTTCTTGATGCAGTGCGGAATGTTCAGTTTGTCATTCATGCCGCGCAGATAGTCGATGAGGAGTTTTACTTTCTCTTCGGTTGTCTCGCCGCCAAGTTTCATCTCGTCAGCGATGACTGCGTAACGTTTTGCTGCGGTCTCGTCTTTTGCGTTGAAAGCGATAACCTTCGGCAGGTACATTGCGTTTGCTGCGCCGTGAATCAGGTGAGCGCCGTAATCAGCAAATGCTGCGCCTGTTTTATGTGCCATGGAGTGAACAATACCAAGAAGTGCATTGGAGAATGCCATACCAGCGAGGCACTGTGCGTTGTGCATGCTGTCACGTTTTGCCATATCTCCGTTGTAGGAATCTACCAGGTCTGCCTGAATCATTTTGATTGCATACAGTGCTAACGGATCGGTGAAATCACAGTTCGCGGTGGAAACGTATGCCTCGATTGCATGCGTCATAGCATCCATACCAGTATGAGCAACCAGTTTCTGCGGCATCGTCTCTGCCAGATCCGGATCTACGATTGCAACATCCGGCGTGATTTCGAAGTCTGCCAGCGGGTATTTGATACCTTTTTCATAGTCTGTGATAACGGCAAATGCGGTTACCTCGGTTGCTGTTCCGGATGTAGAAGAAATTGCACAAAAATGAGCTTTTCTGCGGAGTTTCGGCATACCGAATACCTTGCACATTTCTTCGAAGGTGATGTCCGGATACTCATATTTGATCCACATTGCTTTTGCTGCGTCGATTGGAGATCCGCCGCCCATTGCTACGATCCAGTCCGGCTGGAACTCTTCCATCGCTTTTGCTCCACGCATAACAGTCTCTACAGACGGGTCAGACTCGATTCCTTCAAAAAGCTGCACTTCCATGCCGGCTTCTTTCAGGTAGTCTACTGCGCGATCCAGAAAACCGAAGCGTTTCATGGAGCCGCCGCCTACACAGACGATTGCACGTTTTCCTTCGAATGATTTCAGTGCTTCCAGAGCACCCTTTCCGTGGTATAAATCTCTTGGTAATGTAAATCTTGCCATTGTTCAGAACCCCTTTCTTGTTTTTGCTTCTGATAAGTCAGCTCCGGCAGATCAGATCAGCAGATTTTCTGTTTGTCTGCTCCCTGTTCGAGCTGCCTTTCGTCGTTTGTTCTCGACTTTGTTATTATTATAACAAACTTCAGAGGTAATTTCCAATACAAAAATCATATTTCGTGATGTCAATTATGTATGACTTTTTTACTCCCGCGCCGCATGCGCCGCCTGTTTTTCGCGGTACATTGCATCATCTGCCTGCTGGTATGCCGTATCAAACGATACGGAATCATCCGCCATCGCTGCCATTCCAAACGATACGGAAAGCTGCAGCGTCTCATCGCTCTTTTCCCGCAATTTTTCCCGGATTTTTTCTATGATTTTCTCCGCTTCCGGCTCTGAAACGTGCATGCCGATGATCAGGAACTCATCGCCGCCCACACGCATCGCAAGGCAACTGTCCGGAATGCTCTCCCGGATTGCTTCTGCCACACGCTGCAGCAGAAGATCTCCGTACTCGTGACCCATCGTGTCGTTTGTACGCTTCAGGTAATTGCAGTCCGCCATCATCAGTGTAACCGGGTAATCTCCGGCACGGACCATGTCTTTGCTCCGCGATTCCAGATAATTGCGGTTGTACAGTCCGGTGAGCTGATCCTTATAGGAGAGCTCCTCCGCCTGCTTCATCGCTGTTACATCATCCGTTGCAATCAGAACAGCCTGCACATTTCCTGCCTCATCATATCGCTGCGGAATCAACTGCAGAGAATACCAGTTTCCATTGTTGTCCTGAATCTCCATACCAAGATACCGCTTTCCGCGCAGCCGCTCCGCCATGGAATCCAGTGCGAGAAACGCCCGGCTTCTCTTTTCGTATTCCGGTGCTATCATGGTCCGGCATACGATATCGAAAACAGCCTCTGGACGTTTTTCTTTTTCAAACACTTCTTTCATCTCTTTGGATGGTTCAATCGGCTCGAGCTCATCCCGATCCAGATGCAGCAGAAACAGTGAAGTAAAACTCGTACTGATTGCCTGAATCGTCCGCATCTGTTTTCCCATTCTCCGCAGATTCTTTTTGTCAGCATACATCTGTACAGAGAGAATCACAAGACAGATTGCCAGATAAATCATGATACCGAAGACAAGAAGATTGGTCCGGTTGGAAAAAACCTCATCGGACGGATATGCCACATAAACGTAATAATTTCCATATACGCGGCGCACTCCGTACCATGTACTGCTGCCATATTCCAGCTTGGTAAATTCGTCCTCTTTCCAGTTTGCCGAGCTGCTCCGTTTCTGATACTCTTCCCCTCCCAGATTTTCCAGATTCTCATCATTCGTGGAAAGTACCTGCGTTCCATCGGTGATGACCAGAACAGGGTTTTTGTAGAAGTTGTTGTTTCTTAAAATATTCTGCAGTGAATACTCATACGGATCCGTATCCGGCTTTTTCCTCGAAGAATAGCAGAAAATCATCAGCCCGTCCTCACCGGTCGTCAGTGCCGCAATATCATACGGAATCTCATTTACCGTCAGCTGATCCACATACGTTTTCTCCGGATACTGAAACATATTCTGAATCGCTGTCTTCTCCAGCGTTTCTTTCCAGACCTCATACGAATCCTGGTGATCCATATCCGCCTCTGCAACAACAGAACCCGTCTGATCCAGCACAATTACACCGCCCACATGCTCGGTCCGGATAAAATCGTTTAAGAAATCCGAACTCTGCATATCTGCAGGATCAATAAAGTCCCGCAGTCCGATCGCCGTATCCAGCAGATCCTGCATCGACCGCGCCGAATTTCCCTGATCATAATTTTCATACTTCCGGCACTCATTTTTCAGATATTCCACCGTCTCTTCCGCCAGCGCATACGACTCTTTCAGATCCTGATATCCGGCAAAAAATCCCACGCTCAGAAAGACAACAATGCTGACCGCCAGAAACGCACCACTGATGATGTGAAACATTTTCATCGAAGGAGTCTGTTTATTTTTCATCTGCTGTTCCCTCCCCCGTATCGGCCAGTTCTTCATCATAGGAATCCTTAATTTTCTGAATCGTGCCATCTTCTTTCATCTCATCGATCGCAAGATTCAGCCTCTCCCAGCTTTCACTTTCTTCTCCTTTTTCAAACGCAACACCGAGCTGCACCGTCATCAGCGCATCATCAAAAATCCGGCATTTGTCCGGGTTCTCTTTCGCAATATACTCCAGCACCGACCGATGGCATGCCAGCGCGCCCGCATACCCTTTGACAAACGCCGTCTTTGCGATCTCAAACGATCCGCAGGAATACACCTTCCCGCTTCCCGTCAGTTCATGGTCCGTATCCGAAAGCAGAATCTCCTCCACCTTCGACCCGGCCCGCACCGCAATACCGCCCACGCTCCGCATCGTCTTCAGATCCGTATCAGGGCACCTGACATCCACCATAACGGCCAGATCGCTCTCCATATACGGCTCGGTCCAGAGATACTGATCCTCCCTGCCGTCCTCCGAAAACGCGTTCCACAGACAATCCACCGTCCCGTTATCCAGATACGTATCCTTCTCATCCCAGGGAATCTCCACAAACACCGCTTCATATCCCGCTCTCCTGCAGGCCTCCTTTGCAATCTCCACATCAATCCCCGCATAATCGCCGTTCTCGTCTTTATAGAAAAACGGTTCCAGAAAATCCACCCCTATCTTCAGCTCCGGCAGACTCTCCTCCCCATCAGCCTCCGCCGTCCCGGCATTCCCGCACGCTCCCAAAGAACAAACAAGAACCCCCGCCAGAACCAGCGCAGCCCCTTTCTTTCGTAATGCCAACACAATCCTTCCTCTCTACCCTTTCCCGGTCGTATTCTTCACGTAATGTACACATACCATTATACGCCTTTCCGACAAAGCATGTCAAATTTTCTTTCTTTTTTCAAAAAACACGTTACCGTTCACACCTTTTTCTCCAGTCAACTTTCAAAAATACTCCCCACCGCCATCAACCTATCCGCCAGATCCTCCCGAAAATCCTCATCCCTTTCCCGCAGACTGTTCACCCTACACCCAAACACCCTCTCGTGCCCCGTACAGTGCAGATACTTTCCTTCCCCCAAATACATCCCCACATGCCCCCTCCAGAGCAAAAGATCCCCAGGCTTCGCCCTCTCTTCCACAAAATATCTCTCCTCCTCTTCTCCCCAGACTTTCTTAACCGGATACCCCTCCACAATCTCCGCATCCCGCCAAATCAACACCCCATTCATCAAATAACTCATAAACACCACCCCCGAACAGTCAATCCCATCCGCCGCCTTCCCTCCCCACCGGTACTGACACCCAAGATACCCCTTCGCACACTCCACAACCTTCCTCCGGAAATCCTCTTCCGACCACCCCTCCGGAATCCACTGCTCCGCCAAAAAACTTTCCCTCTCTCCCATCTCTCCCCATAAAAGTCGATCCGAATCCAGCCGCTTCTCCAACGCCGCCCCCGGCATAAACCCTTCCAGCCCATTTGACATTCTTACTTTACAATACCCATCCCCAACCTCCCCAGTTCTTTCCACAAAACACCCTCTCCCCAACGTCTCCAACACCCTCGCCTGCACCCGCGGTTCCCTCATCACATCCGCAAACCCACGCGTCACCACAAACACATTTCCTTCCCTTTCTTCAAACCACTCCCGACTCTTCTCCTCAATCAACCGCCTCTCCATCCACCCCCGATACCCATAATGCGTCCAAACCTCAATCCATTCCCCCTCCTCTTCCCACATCACACCCCATCCCAAAAACACCTCATCCACCACATCCATCCCATTCTCCTCATACAAAAACGCCCGTTTTACCCTAACAACACCATACTTCATCATCACACCTACCACCTTTTTCTTCTATCGTATGCACAACCAGACCTCAATGGAATTTGCACCTGCCGTGTGCCGGGCATAGAAAAAGAGGGCAGAAACTGTGAGCCTGGAATGAGTGCGGAGAAAAGGGATGATATCTGG
>CAVBNJ010000069.1:0-10259 GCA_963596755.1 bacterium | reverse complement strand
GATGGAGCATTATGGATTGATCTGATAAAAAACAGAAGAAAGAATGCGGATGGGCGTAGTTGAAAGAAAATTTCAAGTACGCCCTTTTTTCGTCAAATTTTTATAAAAAACAGAAGAAGAAAATCTGGTCTGGGACAGGTGTGTGCATTGCAAAGTAAAAAATTTCGTGGTAATATAAAAATGAATTTTTGTGTATATTTGTAATAATTTGAAGAAATCAAAATACCAGGGAGGTGAGCGTTGAGAAGTTCCATGGAAACAGAAAAAAATCAGACAAATAAAAAAAGCCTCAGATACCGTTTTACGGCGGGAACGATTGGAGTGCTTCTTACGCTGGGTGCGGTTGTTGTTTCCACGTATGCCTGGTATGTCTACAATACAGGACGGCATACGACAAAGGTACGTATGGCGGCGGGAGCAGGAGTGAATCTGCAGATCAGCAACGCCTACGACGGTGTTTACGGCTCAGCCGCCGTATTGGACAGCTTTTCCGGCCGCCTGAATCCGGTCTCGACAAACAGGATCAGCGGTGGATTTCAGAAAGTGCTCGGTTTTACAAACGGAACGGAGAATCAGTCCAATCTGGTGGCAAATCTGTTCGGAAAAGGCGATTACAGTGATTACTACAAGACCAGCCTGTTCCTTCGGAGTAATGGAAAAGCGACAGACATATATCTGTCCGATATCGGCTTTGAGGACAGCGATGAAGAAAATCCGATCTCATCGGCGATCCGTGCCGGATTCGTAGTGCACAGCGCCGGAGAAAACCAGCCGCAGGAAAATGAATACATTTTCGAAATCAGCGAGAAAAAGAATCCGCAGGCAGAATACAATACAGCCACAGGAGAAGAGGGCTACGTGCTGGACAGCAGCAAAACGGACGGAACAACCGTACCGTTTACGCCGTACACCGAAGAGGCTTACTGTATTTATGATAAAGACACCGGTGAAGCAGAAAAGAAAGCCGGTTCGCTGAAACTCTGTACCGTAACCGGAACCGCAGACGGAAAGCCGGGCACGCCGGTGCAGATTGATCTGTACATCTGGCTGGAAGGCTGTGATGAAGACTGTACCGGAAATCTGGGAAGCCAGACCTTAAAGAATCTGGCGGTTTCCTTCGCCGGAATTTCCGAACAGAATTAAAAAGGAGGAATGCCGCTTGGAAACAGAACAAAAACAGTTAAAAAGCTCGCTTGCACGGGCAATCGCTGGAATTCTGCTGCTGCTTCTGGCAGCGACGGGAACCACGTATGCATGGTTCACCCTCACCGGGCAGGCATCCACCAACGTTACGCCGACGGGCGGCACCATCAGCAAAGGCGATACGGTTCTGCTGATCTCTTCCAGCGCAGACGGTCCGTTTGAAAAGACATGCGACCTTGTGCTGAGCGGAAACCCGGAAAGCTTGAAGCCGCTTTCCACGGCGGATCTCGACCACTTCTACCGCGCGACTGCACAGAATCAGGACGGAATTTCCGTTCTGTATGCCAGCGCTGACAGCCGCGTGGACACCGATGCCATTCACGGAACGGTCTACCTGAAATGCGAGAACGCACCGTGCAATGTATATTTCAATCAGTCAGAATTAAATCTGGGAAGCGATGCGCAGGCACTTGCTGCGATGCGCCTCGGAATGAAAATCACATCCCATGCGGGAACGGCCACCTATTTCTGGAAGCTGGACGATCTGGGAAACACCGGCAGCGCGGAGTCAAAACAGACAACAGCGCGCAGTTCCGCCGTGGTTTCCTCCATTTCAGCAAACGGCCAGCCCGTTTACACTGACGATCCCGCCCAGAATCTTTCCGGCTACTTTGCCGGCCAGACAAACGGCAGCTACAGCGCCGGATCGGAAACAGTTGTGGAGCTGAATGCCGATGAGGTGGCGACTGTAGAATACTGGCTGTATCTGGAAGGCTGCGATGAACAGTGCATCAATGTGGTGCAGAGCCGTTCATCCGAGATCCAGTTTGCTTTTGTCGGCGTTGCAACCGATGAAAACTAAAAAAATAGAAAGAGAACGAAAAAGAAAGGAGCGCAGAACATATGAAACACAGCTTTCGGGCATGGTATCTTGGAATCACAACCGTTTTTGCGTTACTGGCTTTTTCGGCGGCAACTTACGCCTGGTTCACTTCCAACCGGGAAGTTTCGACAAGCACCGCGACGGCACGGACAGGCGACGAAACATTGGAACTGCAGATCAGCAGCAGCGGAGGCGGCAGCTTCCAGAGCGAGGAGACCGAAGCCATCACCCAGGTGAATCAGACCGACGCTTCTTATCTGATGCCGGTTTCCACAGCGGATCTTGTCAATTTCGTCTATTCGCCGTCCACCCAAAATGGAATGGCAACGACATTTAAAAGAGTAGACAACGAAGCGTATTACTATCACGGCCGCATTTATCTCCGCGCTGTGGGCGAGGGATGGTCCGATGGAAGCCGCATGGCGCTCTACCTGGATCAGACCGACGGCGTATTGGGAGAAAATATTTCCGGTCAGCTGCTGCATGCGGCGCGGCTCGGAATGATTTTTGATGATGACAGTTCAAGCCGTGTGATTTTAAGACTCAGCGAAGAAGAAAATGCGCAGAGCCAGCAGAATTATAATACCGTAATAAATGGAAGAACCCTTGGAAAAAACGAGGTTCTCACTTGGCAGAACGGAGCGGCGGAACCGACGCAGGACCCGTCCGTTTCGATCGAATCGTACACGATTCAGTTCGGAGAGAGCGATATCACACTTCCCGAACAACCTTTACTGACGATGGAATTTAACCGGATTTATCCGGTGGACATATATTTTTATCTGGAGGGCTGCGATCCGGACTGCTCAGACGATCTGAGCTTTGACATCGCGGATCTGCATCTTGCCTTTTATGGAGTCTTACAGCAGGAGGATGCAGGATGAAAAAAAACACAACCCCGATATCGGCAAGAAGCCGCCTGTACACATCCGTACTTCTCGTCCTTCTTGCACTCGTCGCCGTCACGGCGGCAACCGTTGCCTGGTTTTCCATTGCAGACAACACCAAAGTAAAATCCATGAGCCTGGATATCGTATCCGGCACCGATCTTCGAATGGATCTCGATCCGCATGAAACGCTGGAAGAGTACGTAAAAACACTGTCCTTCGACCAGATCGCCGAGCGGATGCGGCAGGAAAAAGGCTTCTCCATGCAGGAAACCCCGCTGGAGCCGGTCACGACGCAGGATGAAGAAACTTTCACCTTTGAAAACGGAACGGTTGCAGAAAGCACCAGCGGCGTCTATCTGGAATTTACCCTGCACTTTATGGCCGCGGCGGATATGGTAGTTCACCTGACGAGCGCAGACAGCAGCAGCGGAGCGGGCGACGGAACCGAAGTTACTTCCGAAAACGCGGCGCTTCCGGCATCCATGCGGATCTCGTTTGCAGCGGATGGAAAAACCTGGATTTACGATCCGGGAATGGGAAACATCAGCGTGACCGAGGGAAACACCACAACGTTTGGACTTCCTGAAAAAAGCGTCATGGAACTGAACGATGACAACGCCATGTTCTCTATGAAAGAGGGCGTCAACAAAGAAGTAAAAGTACATATCTGGATGGAAGGAACCGATCCGGCGTGTACCGACGGGTTAAAAGGAGCCGATTATGCAATTCGTCTCCGATTCACAGGAACAGACGAAAACGGACAGCCGTTTTCTGAATAAATAGATTTAAAATAACAAAACCAGGAGAAGAAGAGATGAAAGCAGTAAAGAAAGTAGGAACTATTGTAATCAGTGTTCTGTTGTGGATTATCATTCTGATCGCAGCGCTGTATGCGTTTACGACGATGGCGACGAGAGATAATCAGAACGTGTCCAGCCTGCTGGGCTACACCCCGCTGGTCGTAAAGACAAATTCCATGTCACCGACCTTCGATGCAGGAGATCTGATCTTTATCAAAAAGTGCGATCCGGATACGTTAAAAGAGGGAGACATCATCTGCTTCCACACGATCATTGATAATGAATATGCACTGAATACCCACCGTATCGAAAAGATTGATGAGAGCAACGGCGTCCGCAGCTACACCACCATGGGTGACAACAACAACGGCGTAGCGGACCGCCATATCATTTCCAACGGCGACATCGTCGGAAAATACACCGGTCATCTGAAAAAGGCCGGAAAGGTCATGGACTTCCTTTCCAGCAGCACCGGATTCCTGATCGTCATCGTCATCCCGATGCTTCTGTTCTTTATCTATCAGGTTTACAATCTGATCATGATCTCCATCCGACTGAAGAAGGTCATGGCTGTTGAGGCAGCAAAAGAGGCAGCAGCGGAAGTGGAAAAAGAAAACAAAGCGAAAAACAGCGATGCGGAGGCAGCACGTGCCGCATTAGAAGAGGCAAAGAGAATGCGCGAGGAGGCAGAATCCATCCGTGCGCAGGCGCAGAAAGAGCTGGAAGACGCAAAGAAAAGCCAGCAGAACAAGCAGGACGCAGAGTAAAAACGTGAGGAGGAAGCAAAAGCCTTGAGTGAGTTCTTAAAATTTGCATTTGAAATTTTATCGAAAATCGTTTACAATCTGGCGGCCTGCGCGGTGGCGTTTGTAAGACTATTTATTACGGGATGGGTCGAATACTTTCTGATCTTCCGCACCTATTTTCCGACGCTGGACCTTGTGGGAAAAGTCCTCTCGGTTCTGCTGGTGCTCCTCCTGATTGCGATTCCGGTTGTGATGATTATCATCCTGGTACGCCGCGCGATTCTGCATCACCAGTTAAAGACGGACAAGTCCGACAATGCGGCGTTATACCGTGAAATCGGCCGTCTGAACAAACAGGTTCTGCAGCTGATGGATGAGAAGAACAGCATTCTTGCCCTGAAAGTAAATGCAATGGGCGGAACGGAGCGTATTCCGTATGTAGGCGCATCCGCACTGACGGATGACCAGATCCCGACCGTAGAAAACGTAACGAGTCCGGAGGCAGCAGCGGCCGGTATGGCAGCGGCAGCAGCGGCGAAGGTCGCAACGGCAGCCGTGGCAGCAGGCGCGCTGGGAGAAGATGCCAAACGGAATGTGACAGAGGGAGCAGTTGTACCGGGAGGCGCAGCTCTTGCAGGTGCTCCGGTGGTCAATGCCGTTCTCTCCGAAAAGAAGACAGGTGTCGAGCATCGTTTCCCGAAGCTTACGCTTGTGGATGAAAAATACGCGGATTATCAGGTGCCGGCATACGATAACGAGATCACGCTTGAAGAGTTCGTGGAAGGCTATCGTCTCTTTGCGGCAAGCCAGATGCATCTCTACTACACACCGGAAATCGTACGCCGTTTCGTTGCCGGAATGGCGGCCAGCAAGCTGCTGATTCTGGAAGGTATTTCCGGTACCGGTAAAACGAGTCTTCCGTATTCCTTCAGCCGGTATATGGAAAACCCGGCGACGATCGTTTCGGTCCAGCCGTCTTACCGTGACCGTACCGAGATCCTTGGTTACTTCAATGAGTTCTCGAAACGATTCAACGAGACCGAGTTCCTCCGTGCCCTGTATGAGGCCAATTACCGCGAGGACCCGACTCTTATTGTTCTCGACGAGATGAACCTTGCCCGTATCGAGTACTATTTTGCAGAGATGCTTTCCGTCCTCGAGATGCCGAGCAAGGATGAATGGGTGCTTGACCTCGTTCCGACCGAATGGCCGGGCGACCCGAAGAAACTGGAAGGCGGAAAAATCCACGTATCCGATGCAACCTGGTTCATCGGAACCGCCAACAACGACGACTCAACCTTTACCATCACCGATAAGGTATACGACCGTGCAATGCCGATCGAGCTGAACGAGCGTGCCGATGCCTTCGAATGCGAGCCGCATCCGCACTGCGATATCACGGCGGCACATCTGCAGTACCTCTTCGCAAAAGCAAAAGTCGATTATCCGATCAGCGAGGAGCTGCTGGAAAATATGCAGAAGCTGGACAACTATCTGATCACCCGATTCAAGCTTTCCTTTGGTAACCGTATTATGAAGCAGATGTACGACTTTATTCCGGTCTACGTTGCCTGCGGCGGCACCGAGGTGGGCGGTATGGACTATATCGTAGCGCGTAAGGTGCTCAAGAAATTCGAGAGTATGAATGTCACCTTCGTACGCGATGAGATCACGGGACTGATCAACTATATTGATAAAACATTTGGAAAAGCGGAGATGCAGGACAGCAAGAGCTATCTGAGACGGATTCAGAACCTGTATTAATCGTAAGAGAGGGAAAACGAAAAGTATGGCAGAAGATATCACAATCAGCGATTTATATTCTCAATATACGAGCCTGGTAGAGTCCCTGGAGGACGACCGGTATTTCCAGTATCTCTTTGAGATGATACAGGCGGGCGACAATACGCTGGAGCAGAAAAACCGCATTCTCCACAAGGTCATTGATGAACGGTGGCTGACGGTCGTGGAAGAGGGCATCGAAGCCATTTTCAACATTGTCGACAAGCCGCGCCGTTTTATCGCGACATCCGAAGAGGTTGTGCCGGTTGCGCTCGCCAAAAAGATTACGGCGGACAGTGTACGGCACTTGAGTCAGAATACACAGTTTATTGCCTCGAACGAGAAGGGTGAGATCCAGCCGACGAGGATTTTGAATGTCACCAGCGAGGAGAGCTTCGATCTGTATGAGAACCGGTTCGTCTACCACCTGATTCAGCGTCTGTTCGCATTCGTAGATAAGAGAACGGATGTCATCTTCTGGTCGACCGGCGACGAGACATGCAACGTCATGAGCATGGAAAGCAAGATCGACGACGCGTATGAAGAGATTTCGTATAAAGTCGAGATGACGATCAAAAACCGGCAGAGCTATGTAGAAAGCGATACCGACCATATGGATCTCTTTAAAAGAATCGACCGCGTACGCCGTCTGTCACGGACGCTGCGGACGAGTTCCTTCTGTGATCTGATGAACGGCTGTGCCAAAGTGCGAAGCCCGATTCAGAGAACGAACCTGATGATGAAGGATCCGAACTATCGAAAGTGCTACCAGCTGTGGCAGTTTATCGAGAGCTACGACGAGGTGGGATATTCCATCGAGGAACAGGATTCCGCGCTGCAGTTCGACGAAGAGTACCTGCTGCAGATGTACATCAACTTCATTACCAATTATACGGTGTTCAAGAGTATTCTCGAATCGGATCAGCGGAATGTGACGGAGCTCGCGAAAGAAGTCCGCGAGCCGGTCAAACCGAAATTCGTCAAGGAAATCAAAGAAGAAATCGTCGAAGACCGGAATATTCCGGAGGTCGAAATCCGCAAAGTGTTTGTGGAGGAAGTGACCGAAGCACAGCTGAAAGCGGAAGCGGATCTCGCAGAGGAAAAACAGCGAAGCCAGGAGCTGGAAAACCAGCTGTCCGAGACAGAATTCCAGCTGGATTCCGCAGCGCAGCAGATGGATTTCCTGGATCAGATGCGGATGCAGCTGGAACAGGAAAAAGACGATCTTCAGGCGGAAGTAAACCGGGAGACGGAGACAAGAAAAGCGGCAGAAGAAAATGCGAAAGCGCAGATCGCCGCTCTGGAAAAAGAAAAAGAAGAAGCGCTTGCAGCGGCCGAGCTGAAAGCAAATGAGGAGCTGGAAGCACTGAGAGAAAAAGCAAGAGAAGCCATTGAAAAGGCACAGCGCGAGCTGGCAGAGGCTGTGGCACAGGCAGAGAAAGAAAAAGCGGCTGCGCTGGAAGAGATTCGAAAAGCGGCGCAGGCGGAAATTGCGGCAGAACAGGAAAAGGCCGCACAGCAGGTGCAGGAAGCACGCGAAAAAGCCCAGAAGCAGGTCGCTGAGGCCGAGGCGAAAGCAGCCGAAGAGACTGCAAACGCGCAGAAAGATGCAAAAGAGCGGATCGCGGCAGCGGAAGCAAAAGCGGCGGAAGAGATCGCAGCAACGCAGAAAAATGCGAAGTCGCAGATCGAAGCGGCGGAGCAGAAAGCGGCAGAAGAAGTCGCAGCGACGCAGAAAGATGCCGGCGAGCAGATCGCAGCAGCCGAGGCGAAAGCAGCCGAGCAGACGACAGCCGCACAGGAAGACGCGGCAGCGCGGATCGCCGAAGCAGAAGAAAAACGCCGGACGGCCAAGAGCGCCGAGCAGGCGGCAAGACGCGAATGCGAAGAGTGGAAAGCAAGATCCGAGAAAGCGCATCAGGAAGCCAAGAAGGCCAAAGAAGAAAAAGAAAAGAAACAGAAAGCGGCCAGCGAGGCCATCGAGAAGGCCGAAGCGGAAGTAAAGCAGATCCGGCAGGAAG
This sequence comes from bacterium, assembly GCA_963596755.1. Lineage (GTDB taxonomy): Bacteria > Bacillota > Clostridia > Lachnospirales > Lachnospiraceae > Fusicatenibacter. The sequence continues at coordinate 1,994 of CAVBNJ010000069.1, read as the reverse complement.
CAGAAAAAGCCGCCGGGGAGGCACAGAAGCAGCTGGAAGCAGCCCAGAAAGAAAAGGACAAAGCACTGGCAAAAGCCGAGGCGAACAGCCTTTCCCACTATCTGGTCAACGCACTGAAAGAGCGCAGAAAAGACCGGAAAAAAGAGGACGGAGACGACGAATGATTCAGAAAATAATTCTTCATCTGATTAACTTCCTTTCCGTTGTGACCATCGCGGGAGCAGTCGTGGTGCTGTGCATCGTGCTGCTCACCAAGCCGGGAGAAGCGCCGAGCATCGCGGGCTACACCGTATTCCGCATCACCACCGGCAGTATGGAGCCGACCTACCCCGTCGACACACTGATTCTGGTAAAGCAAACCGATCCGTCGGAAATCCAGGCAGGAGATGTGATTTCCTTCTACTCCTCCGACCCGGCGCTGGACGGATCCGTCAACACACACCGCGTCACCGAGGTGCAGAACGATGGAGGTCATCTGAGCTTTAAGACAAAAGGAGACGCAAACAACGTGGAGGACACGTACGATACAGACGAAAGCGCGCTGATCGGAAAAGTTGCAGGATCCTCCCTCTGGCTTGGAAAGCTGGCGAGACTGCTGTCCAACCCGCTTCTCTTTATCCCAGTCATTCTGGTACCGCTCGCGGTCATGCTGATCGCAAATGTGATAAAAACGATTACTCTGGCAAAGCAGATTGCAGAAGACGAAGAAAAAGCGGCAATCGAAGAAGCTTTGCGTGAAATAAAAGAACATAGAAATTCTGGAGGTCAAGAATAATGGCAGGAACAATACAGGCAAAACATGGAGCCAAAATGCAGCTGGCTTATGACGTGCCGCCAGGTCAGGAACCACAGTTCAACATGATCTGTACATTTAATAAAGCACTGGATGAATCTGCATTTCTGGTTTCCATCCCGATGGTGGACGGCAAACTGCTGATCCCGGAGGAGACACAGAAACTCCTGTTCCGGTACGGCGAGGGCGACGCACAGAGCCTGGTCGCCGGTTACGTCGATGATGTCGTAAAAGAAGGAATCCGCCGCTACTGGAAAGTACGCCGCGTCACCGAGCAGAGACAGTTCGTCCAGCGTCGTGACATCCGTTTGAAAATTCAGATTCCGGTAACGTATATGCAGGACACCTGGGAGTTAAACTCCGAAGGCCAGATTGAAAAAGAAACCGGAGAAACGATGGATATTTCCAACAACGGTATGGCGGTATGCATGAACCGCTGGTTCCAGGTCGGAGAAAGCTGTATTTTCACGCTCCCGCGCCTGGGAAATGCAGGAGAAGGACAGGAAGCAAGGGATGCAGTCGGCGTCATCTGCTGGATGAGAGAGCTGCCGAAAGGCGGACCATTCCGGTTTGCCGCAGGTATTCAGCTCCGCTTCTCCTCAACCGAAGAGAGCCGGGAGATGCAGGACTACGTAGCTTATGTGAAACAGAGATATAAACTGTAAAAACAGCCTATGAGAAAGAAAAAAGATACACAAAAACAGGAAGAAAAGATAGATAAGCTGAAAACAAAGAAACGTTCCAGATTCCGGCGAAGAAAAGAGAAGACAGATCAGGTCATCCGAATTGAAGAGCTGGAAAACCTGATGGCAAAATACGGGGACGATATCGACCCGGAAAAAGTCGTCAGTATGTACCGGCCGCACCGCCGCCGTCGTCAGATCGGTGCCGCGCTGCTTCGGCTGGACCGCCTGCAGTTAGCGCTGCTCGGCATGCTGCTGCTGGTGTGCATCCTCTTTATCACCGCATTTATGCAGGAGAAGATGGGTAACTTCACCATTAACCTGGACCGACTGGAACTGTACCGGAAGGGAATCAGCATTGCCGACAATGGAAACTTCGACGGAGCAACCGCCCGTCTGACGGCAGCCAATGTAGAGGATGCCACCAACATTTCCATCGACGATCTGCCGGACGACCTGGATGAGCAGGAAGGCACACACAACGGAAAGAACTACATGGCCTACACCTATTACGTGCG
>CAVBNJ010000068.1:0-10283 GCA_963596755.1 bacterium | reverse complement strand
CATAGCCTCGCAGATCTGACGTGAGAAAGCACTTCCTTCCTCGTCCGTTGCAAGGCGGTAACCGCCAAGATAAACTTCTGTCACTTGCCCGCCAAGTAAGCTTCCTGTAAGAATTCCCGCCCCAGATGCAGTGGGGGATAAAACTTCTCCTGCAGTTTTTGCGACTTTTCTGCTTATGGTTTCAGGTTTCCAGACACCGCTCTTATCCCCGCCGTTATAGAAAAACAGCTCGTACTGTCCCAGCAGTGCTCTGTCATACTCGGCAAACAGAGAATACAGTCCCTGTTCCATTGCGCAGGCCGTCATCACTCGTGCATGAGCATTTCGAACCGACGCAATTGTCCCGGAAATCAGGGAAAGCATAAGTATCAGAACGAGACACAGATATGCTGTTATGCTTCCGGTTCCATATCTTTTTCTGCTTTCCGTTCTCCTCATGGGATACAGCTCCTTCCACTTTACTTTTACTTTTTCGAACTTTAGATGCCAAAACGGACCGAACATTTATCGGAGCTATTCTGAGTCAGATATGGCACAGATGTCCTTACTGGCTTCTAAATTTTTCTTTGGAGTTCCGCATCGGACATTTTCCGTTTATACGGTATTGCTCTGGTTTGTGATCTTCTCCATCAGACTGTTCACCAGACTCACCAGCTGCTTTTTAAAGATTAGTACGAGTCCGATCAGCACAACGAGAATCAGAATCACTTCCACAACACCAACCGCATCTTCCTCTTTCCAGAACTCCGACATCAGCTTCATAGTTCTCACCTCCCTCTCTTTACCAGCTATTCTGGGGATGAAACATCCCCTATGCATAAAAGGACAAAAATGCCGGAACCGTGAGTATGACCAATACAACCGCAAGCATCATGCCCATCGGAAGAAGAAGCTTTGTCGATGCCTTCTCTCCTGTTGTTTTCGCCTGCCTTCTTCTCTCCTCAAAAGCTTCCTGCGATTCCTGTTTCAATAGTTCCAGCAGTCCTTTACTGCCTTTTTTCAGGTTCTGCGTCAGCAGAACGGCAAGGGAACGGTAAGCTCCAGTTCCCATACGCATTCCCATGCGCTGGTACGCTTCCTGCTCCGGAATGCCGTTGTCCATCTCCTTACAGGTCAGCAGAAGCTCTTCATATGCGAACCGCTTCTCTCCGCCAAGTGCAAGATGTTTCCGGTAATCCATCGCAATCCGCTCCAGCACTTTCCGCATGCCAAGCCCGGCTCCCAAAAGAAGAACCATCTTACTGATGATCTCAGGGTAATCCCGCAGCATCTGTTCTTCCCGTTTCTGCCGTGCTTTTTCCTCATCCCTGCCTTTGGCCGCCCAGCAGGCTGCTCCTGCCGCCGCGGCAAGTGCCATCAGTTCCAGTCCTGTCAGGTCCGGAACTTTTGACCAGGTTAAGTTTTCTCCGTTCAGGCTCTCCGGCAGATAGTAGGCAGTTTCCTCCGGGTGCGCTTCATTTCTCTTTTCCACTGCTTTCCGAAGTGCCTTCAGAATAGCCTCCCGTCCTTCCATCTGCATCGGGTATACCTGAACCTTTCGACTGTATTCTGTTGTTTCTCCCTGAAGTTCCACTTCGGCTTTTACGGTAACCTCCGCGCCCTCCTCGGGTATCTCGTCTGACAGCAAACCCCGGCTGTCAATCAACAACGGCCTGTCTGTCTCCCAGCTCAGCGTTACCGGACTTCCCGGTATTTCCGTAACCAGATCCATGTTTCTGTTTACCGTATGAAAAGACAGATTCTCACCTAAGATGATTTCATCCAGCGCCTCTATCGCCGCACCGAATGCCTCTTCTATCTCCTCTTCGCTGTAAGCTCTTGCAGGTACAGACAGTGTAATTCTCTCCGGTTTCTGATTTCCAACAGAAACCTCAAGTTTTTCCTCTGTCGGTTGGCTGCCTAAGGCACCCCGTTCCAGTTGAAGTTCCGCTTTTTCATCTCCTGAAACTTTTCGCACTCCGATCGGAAGGCAGAGTGCAGTGCCTGCTATAAACCCTGTCGCTGCAAGGCAGAAAATCCGTCTCACCAATTTGTGATCTTCCGCCTTTTTTCTCATCCGGAAATACCAGATGAACAGCCCCGCCCATGCGGCCAGACAAATCCACAACATATGATTCCTCCCATATTTCTGCGGACGAATCGTCATGATTCGCAGTTTTTCTAAAACTCAATTTCCAAAATCTTCTTTCCGAGTACCCATGCAGCAAGATACACGGCAAGACATCCGCTCATAAACAAAACCCCAATACCATTTCCATACATAACACTTAAGAATTCCGGAAACGAAACCTGTACGTACACCAGAATGCCGAACGGCACAACGCTCATGATATTCTGCTCGAACCGCCGGGAAGAGACACCCGCACGGATTTCCCGCATCGTATCGATTCTCGTGCAGAAGATATCCCACGTATTCTGAAACACCTCGCAGACATTTCCCCCTGTCCGCTTCGCAATGACCAGTACACTCGCAAAAGTTTCGATATCATCTATGCGGCTGCGCATCGCAAGATCCAGAAACAACTGCTCCACCGGCACGGAAATCATCATTTTATGCCGCATCTGATGCAGTTCCTGTACCAGAACATTTTCTTTTCCCAGCGACTGCTCCAGCTGGCCTGCTGCTTCCAGCACTGCATTTTCCATGGAATATCCAGACCTCAGCGCCGTGTGCATCCAGGCAATCAGATCCCGGAAACTGTCGTACAGCTCTTCTTCCCGTTTCTGAATCCGGTTTTTCCGGTAAGTGCGAAAGCACACGATTTCCACCGGAACAAAAACAATACATGCCCACCACGACCGATAGCAGAGCAGATTCACTGCCGCCGCAATCATAAGGCTGATCCCCGTTACTTTGAGATATTCCCTCCCGGTAAACTTCCAGGTCTGGTAATCAATCCCTTTCGTCTCCTTCTCCTCCGCAGCGCCTTTTTTCGCCGGACTTCTCGCACGTATCCTCATCCTGTTTTCCCCTCCAGTTTTTCCCTGTGTACCAGTTCCCCTGCTTTTAGCAGGCCTTTTCCATACTCTCTTCGAAACAAAGAAACCGTTTTGATTTCGTCCTCCTCCATCCCTGTGATCTCTGCGATCTCCTCCACCCGACGGCTTCCATCTTCCCCGCGGCCCAGATGCACAAGGATTTCAATTCCCGATGCGATCTGGCGGCGGATTGCTTCCAACGGGAGCTGTACTCCCATCAGCACCATCGTCTCCAGACGGGAAATCATATCCTTCACACTGTTCGCATGCGCCGTGCTCAAAGATCCCGCATGTCCGGTATTGAGTGCAGACAGTAATTCAAACGTTTCCGCTCCGCGCACCTCTCCTATGATGATACGAGTCGGCCGCATACGCAGCGCCGCCCGGATCAGATCGCGGATCGTAATTTCTGTTCCAGATTCCAGATTTGCCTCTTTTGCTTCCAGCCGCACCAGGTTCTCGATCCCCTGGATCTGCAGCTCTGCATTGTCCTCGATGGTTATGATGCGCTCGCCCTTTGGAATATAGGCGGAAAGCGCATTCAGAAATGTCGTTTTTCCAGATCCGGTTGCCCCGCCGATCATCATGCTGTAGCGGGTCCGGACGAGGCTCTGCAGAAACTCTGCCGCCTCTTTTGAAATACTCCCAATGGAGATCAGAAATTCCATCGTCACCGCCTGCTCCGGAAAGCGGCGGATGGTCAGAATCGGTCCGTTTAAAGCGACCGGTTTCATGACAACATTGACGCGGTCTCCATTTTCCAGCCGTGCATCCACAATGGGATTCTGTTCATTCACCACGCGGTTGCACCTGCCTACAATCTGTTGAATCACATCCTCCAGCTTTTCCGCGGAGGTAAAGCTTTTTCCGTACCGTTCGATTCTGCCGTTTCGCTCTACGAAAATATGCTGATAGCCGTTTACCATGATTTCGGTAATCCCCGCATCTTCGAGCAGTTCCTGCAGTACATCGAGCCGCCGCACACTGTAAAACAACTGCCTGCGCAGTTCTGCTTTCTGTGCCACGGGAAGATACCGCGTCTCCTCCTCGCCCAAAATCAGACGGTCAATCTCTTCGAGCACTTCCCCGTCATCCGGCTCAGATGCAATATCGATCCGTTCCATCAGCTTTCTTCGCAGAAGCTCCGACAGATTCATGTTCCTTCTCCTCTTCTGTTATCCCGCAGAACCTGACGCACATAGTCACCCAGCTCGCTCCAGACGAGTTCCTCAAAGTATGCTTTTCCTGTTCTGTTCGCCGTATGAAACGGAACGTGAAGCTTGTGCATCTTATCCAACACCGACTGGCAGTCCCACCGGCGCAGCAGCGTTTCAAACTGTTCCATTTTGGCCGCAGAAATCACATCATTCCGTGTCGGAACGTAAATTTCATCGCAGAAATCCAGAATCTGATACAGATCCGCCACGCCGTCTCCGAGATCAAGAATCAGCACTTCATAACTGCTGTTCTTCTCAATCTCCTGAAACAGCCATTTCCATTCTTCATATTTTGCAGTCTGAATGTCCATCGGCGACGCGGCGGGCGGCAGATAATCCAGGTTCTGCATCGACTGAACCATTCCGCCCAGCTTGTAGATAATTCCCTGATTTTCCTGTCTCGCATAGTACAGAATATCGCTCATTCCCCTGTCGTAGCTGCATTCCAGCAGCTTTTCAAAACCGGAATAGCTCTCCATATTCAGGTACAGCACGGCCCGCTCCTTTGCCAGAATCTGCCCCATCGTCAGGGCAAACGATGTCTTCTGCGTCCGCCCGACCGGCGAATAAATGCCGATGACGCGCATCTCCTTTTTCGGCATCAGCGCAGGTGCTGTATCGACACCGTTTTCCACGCCGTAGCACGCCATAACTTCACGGATCACCTTTTCCGACGACTGATACTTATAGACCGCCGGATACTGATCCAGCACCGGGCTGTGTACCCCTTCGGACAGAATGATAATCTGGCGGATCGGATAGCGTCGTATTTCTTCTCTCATCGCTTTGTCTGAGATCAGAAGAATCTCTGTCTCATTATTTTTTGCGAATTCCAGAAACATCTCCGCGCTGGAAAATGCATGCACTTCGAACGGAATATTCCTCTTTTGATTCAGATATTCCATAAAATTGCGTGCATATTCCATTTCCGTGTCACAGACTGCAAAAATGTTCTTTTTCTTTGCAGTATTCAATAAAATCCCCCAATCCAGAGCAGTACTCCCATCAGCACGGGAACGGAAAAATGGATGCACTCCATCCCCCACTTCCCATCGTAATAGGGAACCGGCTCTGTTTTTTTCTGGTATTTTCTTTGGTTAAAATAAGTTTGGAAATAATTGAAAAATTTGGTAAGACGCTGCGGCAAGTTTCCGCAGACGAGAATAATTCCGATAGATAAGACCGCTCCTGACAGGAACGACACAATCATACATTTCAGGATTGCCGGCACACCGAGAAAGCCTCCAACAGCGGATAGGAGTTTAATATCTCCCGCGCCCAGCATATGAAAATAGAACAGAATGTAAAGTGCGAGTATCGGGAAAAGCATCCCAAAAAGAAAAATACCCGCTCCCGCGGCGCCATAGCGGATGAGCTGTGTAACCAGCCCGGCGATCCATGCGGTGATAATCCATTCATTTGCAATTCTGCGTGTTCTTAAATCCATCCACACCGCCCCTGTCGCAACTGTCAGTACCAGACAGTGCTGCAAAGACATCTTGTTTCTCACCTCCCGTTTCGTTTGGCTTAACTTGATTGTGAGGTCATTATAGTTGCCTCATTCCGATTTGTCCAGCAGTTTTCGCCAAGTTTTTCCGGTTTGTGAATTGCCGCCAAAAACGAGGTGAAAATTTCTCACACCAACTTGAAAAGTCGTGTGAAAGGTTTTCCGATTTTCACGGATTCGTAGAATCGTATCACAATTTCCGCACTGCTTTTTGGCTATTATTTTTCATGTCAAAACGATGCGCAAAAAGCACGCCGAAAACTTCCGACGTGCTTTTTCAAAGGGGGATCAGCATAAACTTTATGTGCAGGTGCAAGATCCTGCACAGAAAACATCTTTCCTTTAAATCTCCGGATACAACTCCGCAATAATCGACAACCACCGTCCGGCCGGTGTCAGCCATACTTCTTTGTACGTAGCGTTATTTCCAGACGGCCAGTACGGCTTATCCTCATTTTCCAGCGTTTCAATACCAACCGGCATTTCACCTGTCATTTCACCCGGATAATTTGCATCCTGCTGCGAATACCGGGCTCCTTCGCCGTAAATCAGCGACTGGCAGAACGGATTTTTTCCCGACATCCAGTAGAGCTGTTCGCGGGCAATTTCTTTTAGTTTTTCATCACCAAAATATCTGCCCACGATGCCGGCTGCCTTACCCATTCCGAGCATAATCGCTGAATTTCCCCGGAAAGAAAACCAAACTGGAAACATTCTGACATAGTAATCATTGCCGAGGGCAATTCCGTTTTTCAGCTGCTCTTCATAATTTTCTTTTTCCTTTTCAAATTCTACCAAAAGATGCAGCAGTTCAAATGTCTCTTTATCTTCTGTCTCTGACATATGATGAATACCAGCAGGGATCATACCGTACGGTGTTGCCATCGCATACAAATCTTTCAGATAATCGCCATACAGACGCAAACTGTTCTCCCATACTATTTTCTCTTCTGCCTCCGGAAATGCACGGCAGAGCATCTCAATCGCCTGTACAAAAGAATGATCTCTTCCCTGATGCGTGAAATGCACGATTGCTTTGTGGCTCTCGTCGCGGTAGAAGAAGCCCTTCATTGGAACACCATCCATTCCAGTCTCCTGGCATGCCAGCAGTTTCGCACCAAATTCTTTTGCCTCTTTTTCAAACTCTTCCGATGGCTCATTCGCACAGATCGAAGCTGCTGCCCACGCAGCCGCCGCATAATACTGGGATTTTCCACTGTTCAACGTATGCTCCCACATAATCGGCTTTTCCATTCCTTTTTCCAGAAAACGCTGCTTTGCAAAGCGGAAATCTTCTTTCGCCGTCTCCACACACTTCCATCCCAGATCCGGATCGAACTCTTTTAAAACAAGTCCTGCCTGTGCTTCCACTGCCGCGCAGAAAAAGTTCTGGAACGCCTGATTATGCACTCTTGTTTTGACATCATCACCATCTCCAATCAGGCCCTCTGTCCAGATTCCAAGTCCGACACTGCTCGCCCGGAATCCATCTCCAAAACGACTTTTTAACGTAAATTCCAGCCCCCAGAGTCCCTCTTCCATCAGACGGTGATACAGAAGCGGATCATCTTTCACACGGCTCGCCAGTTCCAGAATTTCCTGTGCTACTTCTGCGGTCTGAAGCATCTGCTGTGACATATCGCCCGCATCATGCCAGCCGCCGCCAAACGAAAGCATCACGCCATTGTGCTCACAGATGACATCGGTATGACACTTTCCATGCTTGTTCGGCACCGGACAGCCGCAGCGCTCACAAAAGATAAAATTCAGCGCTTTCCATACCGCATCTTCCATCACCTTCTCCCCGATTTCAAATGGATCACTCAGAAGCTCACCAATCTGCAGCCGATAAAATCCCGGTTCTGTAATTTCACTGAAGTCAAGAATCTCAAAGGTGCCATAACGGTCTTTCTGTACCACAACCGGTTTACTTAAAGCCTTATTTCCCGCTGCATCCAGCACACAGAAGCTCCTCTTTCCGGTATTGGAAACTGCTGTCTTTTTGCCGTTTTTCTGATAGCCGGAAGTGGAATACGAAATATGATCCGTCTCACACTCCCAGCCTTTTTCCTTTTCTGCCTTTTCTACTCTCTGCAGTTCAAAATCCTCAAAATCAAAGACTGCTTCCGGTCCGGTTGAAGTGTCTTTTCCGTCTGCATCAATGACAACAGAAATCTCGGTGATCACATCCCGCGGCAGCTGTGCAAATTCCCAGATTACCTGATTCCACTCATGGTTCACCAGGTTCACCAGATGCTGCCCCTCGCGGAAATACGGATCCGGAATTGGGAATTTTCCCTCGTTTTTAATATGGATACGGAAGTGAATACTGTGACCGCCCATGCACTCCGGTTTTACCCGGAAATACAGGCGGTTATAATCTTCCCAGTTTTCTCCTGCAAACGGAAAACGGATCACACAGCGAAAATCATCCTGCTCTTTTTCCTGGCTGTGGCTGTCTGTTTTTCTTGCAGTCGGCAGCGTAACATAAATCGTTTTATTGCCGCTGCTTCCCATTCCGTCCCGCCCGGCAACAGCTCCTCTTCCACTGTGCTCCGGCAGTCTCTGTGTGCCGTCCCAGATCACCTTTTTTGCGAGAACGGGCTTTTCTTCCCGTTCCCTTTCCAGTGATTTTTCCTGATGCAGCGGAAGCGGCGAGTGGACGTAACCTGTCTGGATCAATTCCTTTCGAAATGTTTCTTTCACAGAATTATGCCTCCTCTTTTTCGCTGTGTGTTCTGAAATAGCTTCCCATAACTTTCAGACGATCGTTTGGCTTCGTCAGATCTCTTCCGCCGTCCTCGGTCATATAATATGCCATTACCTGCGGCACTGCAGAAAATTCGAGACACGCAAACTCTCCTCCTCGGATATCCAGCTTCAGATCATCCCCATCTACCGTCTCTGTTCCAATCATCAGCCCATTGTGGTTTACTTCTTTCATGAAACGGGCCAGCGATTTCGCTTTTTCCGATTCCTTTCCGCCGTCATTTAAAACAATCACGCAATGATTGTAATCATATCCATAGTTTGGTCCATGCATGCCCTCTTCCAGCTCATAACCGATGGAAATAACCTGCGGCATCTCCCAGAATTTTACAGCAGCCTCAAGAGAAACACCATACAGACTTCCTGCTCCGGTAAACACAATGCAGCGTGAGCGCATCAGCTGCCGTTTTCTTGCTTCGAACCAGGTGTATGCCTGCTCTGTAATTGCGCTGTGACTGTCCGGTACTTTTGCCGCATCCCACTGGTAATTATCATACTGTTCTTTCGTCAGATGACCGCGCATCAGACCAAGTTTCAGGCCCATCAGCATATGGTTCAGCACGCTTGTTGTATAGCCGATCGTTCTCTGACCATACTCTTCCGGTCCGCAGTTCAGGCAGACGTGGCACGGTGAAATTTTCGCCAGCATCGTCTCCGGTCCTTCAGTGAAACTCATACACAGATAACCAAGTTTCGTCAGTTTTTTCATCACTTCACATACCACTTTGGATGAACCAGTCTGTGAGGTAAAAACATGCAGTGCATGTGGATTATATACACGGCCTTCTTCGATATAATCGTTTGGATATACGACTTTCGTGCGAATGCCGGAGGCTTTCTCCACAAATGCCTGTGATGTCATCGCAACTGTGTTGGAAGTTCCCGAACCGATAAAAACAATTTCATCGATCGTACTGAGATGATCTTTTACATAAGCCTCCATCGGCGCAAACGCTTCATCCTGTTTTTCCAGAATATACTCGATACAGGAAGGAATTCTTTTGATACAGTCCAGTAATGTCACCATAATTTTTTCTCCTTTTCATTCACTTTTTTTGTTATCGTATTTTTCCTGGAATCCAAGTCCGATCGCTGCAGCCCCCATAAGTCCTGCATACGCCGGATCCAGTCCGCTGATTTTAATTCCGCGCTCCAGATGTAATTTTGCTTTTTCCGTTACTTTCTCGATGATCCGCTCCGCCAGATGACCTTCCCCGGAAATCAGTCCTCCCCCAAGGATCACGATTTCCGGTGAGAGCACACAAGTCAGATTGGAGATCATCAGTGCATTCATCGTAACGAGTTCATCCAGAATCCGCACTGCCATCTGGTCCCCCGCATCTGCTGCCGCGATCACATCCCATCCGGTCACCGTACCTGTCAGCTTTTCTCTCAGGCTGGAATCCGGATACTCTGAAATCATCTTTTTCGCCTGCGCCGTCAGTGCCATGCCGGATGCAAGCATTTCCACACGTTCTCCCTTTCCCCCTGTAAAATTCATAAATCCCACTTCTCCTGCCCATTCGTCTGAGCCGCGCACCAGAAGCCCATTTACAATCATTCCGGCTGCGAGGCCTGTGCCAATGTTCAGGTATATCATGTTTCTGCAGTGTTTTCCTTCTCCAAATTCATTTTCTGCAATGACAGTGCATTTGACATCGTTGTCCACATGGCAGATCACGTCAAATTCTTTTTCGACTCGTTCCCTCAATGCAATCGGCTCTTTATCATCATAACCGATCCAAACACCCCCATGCGGATCGATGTTGTCGTTGATGCCGACGCCCATTTTTTTCGGACATATCTGGTGT
>CAVBNJ010000067.1:0-10363 GCA_963596755.1 bacterium | reverse complement strand
TGTGCACAGTAATTTCTCACGCTTCGCTCTGAAATTTCCCATCGTTTTGCCGTTTCCGCAACGGATCGATATCTTCCCATGGCCCCTCCTGTCGTTCTTATTTTCTGCTGTATAGTATACCATAATATCGGCAATAAATCCATTTCCTTATATTCTTTATGTTTTATTTTTTGCCGATTATCACAAGAGAAAATCACTCCTCTACTTCGACAGTCTCCGAAATTCCAGCGGTGACACCCCGCTCCATTCTGCAAATACCTTTGCGAATTTTCCCTGGTTTTCGTAGCCGACTGCGTTTGCGATTTCAATGACTTTTAAATTTGTGGATTCCAGCAGTTCTGCAGCCTTTTCCATTCGTTTTCTGCGGAAATACGAAAGGTAGCTGTCGCCCAGAATTCCTTTTACATACAGTTTAAAACTGCTCTCGCTGATACCGAATCGGTCCGCCATTTCTTTTGCTGTGATTCGTTTGCCGAGATCCTGCAGTATCAGCGATTCCGCCTCCTTGACGATGGCGATCTGGGAGCGGGTAAAGCAGGTTGCTGTTTCGCTCTCTGACGGCATCTGCATCAGTTCGTGCAGCAGCCGCACGGTGTAATAACGCAGAATTCCTGTCTCCGGTTCCTCTTTTAGATCCCATACTTCGCTGACCAGCGCCGCCATCGCATCATTCATCCGGTGCAGGTAAAGCCCCTCTTTTGCGCAGAACAGTTCCACCAGCTGCTCCGTGCGGATTCCCATTCCGCTGAGAAAATCGGCTCCGTCCGCCTCTCTTATCTTGCGGCGGTCAATATAAATCTGCACACCCTCGTACAGCCGTCCCGGGTAATAGAAATCCTTGTTCGGCAGAATCGTGCTGACGCAGACCTGCCGCTCCTTCACAATCGCATATCGGTTCTGTGCCAGCGATACGTCACACCGTCCGTTTCTGCAGAAATTCAGAATCAGCATCTCATCTGAAAACACCGAGCTGTCTCCTTTCGTCCAGCTGCTCCGATAAATCTGATTAAAGCAGATGCTGATTCCATTCCCCAGAATATAACTGTCCACGTACCCTTCATTTTCCTTGTGCATCGAAAAATAAATCTCATATTCCTTTTCCATGTGTCCATTTTACCATTTCATCCACTGCCCTGCAAGAAATCCTGTATTTTTATTGCCAAATGGATCTAAAATAGCGAAACGGATTTTACGCAGTTCCGTGTATTTGATATGATACGAATAGTTAGTTATTGCTAATTACTTTACCATTTGGATTGGAGGAATTACTATGGAAAAACTTCTGCTTTCCGATGCAGTTCCCGGATGCGCCTATCAGATCCGGGAAATCCGGGATGAAGCGCGTCTTGTCAACCGGCTCTCTTCGATGGGACTTCTGGTGGGAAGTCCGGTCACGATCTGTCAGAACCAGAAAAAGCAGCCGGTTCTTCTCTTCGCTCGGGACACGCTTGTTGCCATCGGACGGGAAGAAAGCAAAAAAATTGTGGTGGGAGGTACGGATGATGAGTGAATGTAATGCATGCGGTTATCACGGCAGCAGCAGTCTTTATCAGAAGGATGACTCCACGCCGGTCATCGCACTGCTTGGACAGCCGAACTCCGGAAAATCGACGATCTTTAATATGATCACCGGCTCGCATCAGCATGTCGGCAACTGGCCGGGCAAAACGGTCGATCAGAAAGAAGGGGAATTTCACTGGAATGGAAAACGGATGATCCTCGCCGATCTCCCGGGAAGCTACTCTCTTTCCGCCGGCTCCGATGAGGAAGTTATCACAAGAAATTACATCGCCGCCGGGAATGCCGATCTCGTTCTCGTTATGGCGGATGCCTCGCAGTTAAAGCGAAGCCTTTATATGCTGGCGGATTTCGTCGGCTCACAGGTTCCCGCTGTCCTCGTCCTGAACATGATGGACGTTGCAAAAGGACAAGGCATCACGATCCACACCGACAAACTCTCCGAAAAACTCGGGATTCCCGTTGTTCCCATGTCGGCAATCCGCAAAAAAGATTATGCCGCACTTTATACCGCGATAGAACAAAGCCTCGCCCAAAAACCAATCATTTCCGGCAGTCCCCTGCATTCCGCAAAGGAGAAAATGACTTTTATTGACCGCCTGCTCGACGGTGTTCTCATCACAGGAAAGACGGCCGACAGTGCTTTTACCGCTTTTGACCGGAAAGCACTCTCCCCAGTGCGCGGAAAACTGATGGCTTTCGGTATCATCCTCGGAATTTTCCTGCTGGCGATGGTGTTTGCCGGCATCGTCTCCGGCGCCGCATCTGCCGTCATCACACCGTCGTTCGGCGCCCTGCGGTCTGTGATGGAGCATTTTTCTGTCCACCCGCTCCTCATTTCCCTCGTCTGCGATGTCTTCGCCAACGTGCTCTACTTTGCCTGTATGATGGCATCGTTCGTGCTCGGCATCACGCTCGGATTCAACCTGATGGAGGAGACGGGCTATCTGGCGCGTATTTCTTTCCTGTTCGATCACACCATGACAAAAGTCGGTCTGCAGGGCAAGACGATCATGCCGTTTTTCATGGGCCTTGGCTGTACCATCGCCGGCACAACCGGCACGCGTGTCGTCGATAACTGGGGCCAGCGCGTTCTCGCCATTGCAATGTCATGGGCGGTTCCCTGCGCGGCAACCCTGTCTGTCGTTCCGACGATTGCGATCGCACTCTTTGGCAGCACCGGCGGCTTTCTTGTGATTGTGTCAATTTTCCTGTTTATGTTTCTGATGATGTGGATCGTGTACCGCATCTTCGGCAGCTCCCTCTCGCCAAAGGATGAGCGCGTCGGGCTGATCATGGAGCTTCCGCCGTACCACCGGCCGGATTTCCGCAATATTTTCTATGTGACCTTCCAGCGCACCCTAGATATTTTCTGGCGTGCCCTGCGTGTCATCACCATCGTCTCCGTCGTCTTTTTCGCCCTGACGTACGGATTTGGCGGTTCACCGGAAACCAGTATTCTGTACCGAATCGGTGTCATTCTTGAACCGATAACAATGTTCTTCGGACTGAAATGGCAGGCATTTCTGGCATTCTGCGCTTCCGCAATCTCGAAGGAATCTCTGCTCGGCGTCCTGAATACGCTGTACGGTGCGGGCGGAAGTCTCGTCAGCTCCACTTTCGGTGCAAAAGCCGCCGGCAGTTCTGCCGATATCTCCGCGATTCTGTCCGCCAACTTTACGAAACCGGAAGGGCTCGCTTTTATCTTTGCCATCAGTTTCAACATGCCATGCGTCAGTGCCCTTGCCGCAACGGCACGCGAGACACACTCGGTGAAATGGACGGCTAAAATCGGTGCGTTCTACACCGCGGCGGCGCTGCTGGTTTCCTGCATCGTCTATCACGTCGGATTTCTCATTTTTTAATTTTAAGTCTAAAAAGCTGTTCCGCTCAGGTTTTGAATCGCCCTTGTGGAACAGCTTTTTCGTTTATCCCTGTCTTTTATGATACCCGCAGTCGCAGTACGGTCCGCCTGATGCGAGGGTGTATTCTCTTACAAAATCCGTTCCTCCTCCGGCGTCGCTCATGGTATAGTCGAGGCGGCACAGGGCAGGTGTGAGGTCGTAGAGACCGTATTTTTTCATAATTTCACAGATTCCGCACTTTGTAAACCGTGCTTCGTAACCGCTGCCATTCTCATACTCATACAGCTCCATATTCCAGGAATACTGGTTCCGGTCGGCGGCGTGGAAAGCGGCGGTGTTTCGCAGTCCGTCAAGATTCTTTGGTGTATACCGTTTCTTCGCGCTGGCGCGGCAGAACCATTTCATCGGTTTTGTCATCATCGCATCGGCATAATATTTCGTCAGCATTTTTACGTCCGGCCGTTTTGGCATGGAGAGGATAAATGCGGCGAGCATCGCGCAGCTCACAGCGTTCATCTGAAAACGGTCTCCTTTTTCGAAATCCGGCAGATCGTAAATGATTTCCCGATACTTTGCTTTCGCTTTCTGCGTTATCGTTTTTGCCGCTGTTTTATCATAGCCGAACACGACGGTCAGCTGTTTTTCAAATGAATTTGCAAACACCATCCAAAGAGCAGACGGCATTCCCGCATATTTCATTTTCGCATCCCCCTTTACTCTTTAAAATCCAGCCGCACAATCTGCATTTTCATCTTCTCATCCCCGATTTTTGCCAGGAAACGGAAGAATCCGCTGACCGACGGATCTTTGAGATCATTGTAGCCGAGCATGTAGCCGCGGCTCGATACCTCCAGTTTGTCACTCCAGCGGGAAATCTCCGTTTTCGCATCAGAAATGGCAAAATAGGCGCCGACATCCTTGATTTTTGCATCCTTGATCCATGTTTTCAGCATCAGTTTTACTGCTTTTTTGTTAGCGGCATCGAACACGATCTTTCCTCCCGGAAATGCCTGTGCCATTGCCTGTATAAGCGCTTTTACCTCGTCGGTAAGGAAATAGTAGAACACGCCTGCGGCAAAAAATACAACGCCGTCTGAGGCATCAATCTTTTCAAACCACGAAGTGTCATTTAAGTTGCATGGAATATTTTCCTCGCGTTTTCTCGGCGGAAGCATCTGGTTGCGCACGGCGATGACATCCGGAAAATCGAGGTTGTAAACTTTGCACGTTCCATTGTCACAGCGATGTCCTGTATCATCCAGTCCGCAACCGAGATTGACAATCGCTGCTTTCGGATGTGTTTTCAGATAGTCGCGCACCTCAAAGGCAAGATCATTCTGCCGCATCGCCACCTCCAGAAAGCCGAACCGCTGCATCATGCTTTTGGATTTTCTGGCAAGATCAGAAAAATCATAATCAATCTCTTTCATCAGCCGGATCGCCGTCTCGTCCCGGAACAGATTCGGATACAACTTCGAACACATTTTTCTTCCGTACAGCGGAATGATCATTGTCTCCTGCACGGTATTCTTTTCAATCGGATATGTCATACGCTTCCCCCTGTTTTTCGCTTTTTGGTTAGGTTTTTCTAACCCATGATTTTTGAAAAAGCCGCCCACGGCAGCTCCTTCCTTTTTCTGTTTTCATTGTAGCACCCGCGCTTTTTGATTGCAAGTAAAATGCCATTTTCCATCTATTCATTCCGTCTGTTCACAAAAGTAATGCTCCATGGCATGTTCCTTCAGATACAGAAGCGCCGCATAACAGTCCTCAGCCGCCGCAGGATACGGCGCCTGAAACGCCATCCGGTATCCCGGCGAGAGGACAACCGCGCCGTATTTTTTCACCAGATCCACTGCTCTTGACATATGTACCATTTCCTTCATGCCGAGAATATATCCCCCGCCATGAATCCACAGCACCCCGGGTGCCTGTTTTGCTCCCTCTTTCGGCGAAAGAATCAGCGCCGGCATCTGGTGTGACGCCGCAGGAATCCTTACCTTCTGTACAACAATATTTTTGTCTGGTTTCATTGAAATCATACTTTTTTCTTCCCTGTTTCTCTATTTTGCGGGATCTTCTTCATCCTCACCAGCAGTCCCGCAAACATCCACAGATTTCCGACTGCGATCCATGCGCAGTCAATCGCGTTTACCAGCGGCCGGTTTCCGAAGAGGTTGATGAGTTTTGTTGCTGCCATGCCGATCAGAATGGAAAATACCCAGCACCATTTCGGGTACGGTGTCTTTTCTTTTGCGAAGGCAGAGATCTGTGTGATGGTGAGGATTGCAAAAAATATCCAGAACAGTGCATAACCCGGCAGGAAGAAGTATCGTTCCAGATCAGCCAGAACTGCTTCTGCTCCGTTTCTGCCAAGGTAAACGATGATGCATACCATAACGTGAAAACCAAACGGGCAGAACATCAAATAGCCGAGGATGCCGGAGCGGTACCGATGCGCGTGTTTCGGGGACTGCGCTGCCATCAGCCGGTAAACACCGAAATAACTTAGTCCTTCGAGGATAATCCCGATCATTCCGATCGTTGCCGCTGCATAAACCGCGGAATTTCCAAGCTGTCCATACGCGGAAAACATAAGCTCAATGCCGGACAGTGAGGTATCCTGCACACCCCAGCCAAGCAGCAGATCCGCGATCAGATGCAGCATGGACGCAAACAGCCCAATACTGAGCAGTTTTCGAATCCGCGGCCAGTCAAGCTGGCTGTCAATGCCAATCGGGTTAAATTCATTTTCTTTCATTATCAAAACTCCTTTCTTTTTTCTTCAGTTTCTGCCAAGCAATTCTGCAATCTGCAGATTCCGGTTCGGAATGCGATACGTTTCGGCGTCCGGTTCCAGTCGAAAATAGAAATCTACTTTTCCCCTCCGGCTTCTCATTTTGACCTTTGCCAGTTTGCTTTTCAGCAGTGGAATCATACAAAAGTAAAGGCGGTCATCCTCAAACGAAAGATGCCCGTATTCCGCGCCTTCCACGTCCCGCACGAGAATCCTGTTTTCCTGAAATGCTTTCGGATACAGCACCATTCCCTCCGGCAGCGGATGGCGGCGGTCCGTTTTCAGATACGCCGTAAAGTGATAGATTTCCCGGTTTTCTTTGTCATATTTTTCCGGCTTTGCAATCTTCCGCAGTACCGTCACCGGATCAATAAACTGCTCCGCCAGGTAATGAAACAGCCGGCTTTTGGCCGTCAGATCTGCATTGGCTTCCTCACACAGCTCTTGGACCAGCTTGTGGATGCTGACCAGAAACAGCGGAAATTCCTCCTCTTCCGGGTCCCACAGATATTTTCCCCGCGCTGCCCGGTAATACGGCAGAATCTCTTCTACATCCAGGCTGTAATACAGATAAATGTTTCTTTCCCGAAACGCCCACTCATTTTGTTCCCCGGACCACGATGGCTGCTCCGCCCTCCGGTATACAGCCGCTCCTGCCGAAAACGCCTGCGGATCTTCTTTCAGCAGCCGATACGCCTCATTGATCTCCTGCGCCTTCCGAAGATGTTCCGGCCGGTCTGACCCCAGTGCATCGGGATGACAGGCGCTCATCAGGCGGTGATACTTCTTTTTCAGCGATGCCAGATCATCCTCTTCCGTGATCGAAAGAAGCGCTCTCGCACGCGTCAGACTCATTTTCATATTGTAATCAAAACCTTTCTTCTTACACTTATCATATCACAAACGCAGGAGATCTGTATATCGTTTTGTTAGTTTTCTCTAATCAGTTTCAGTCCGTCTTTTTCCAGCAGATACTCCTTCCCGCACACCTCTCCAATATACTTCCTGTCATGCGAAATGCTGATAATAGCACCTGGAAATTCGCGGAGCATTTTTCTGATCACCGGACCGGACAGGGGTGAAAAGTTTCTGGTTGGCTCGTCCAGAATCAGAACATTGGCATTGCCAAGGCTCATTTTCAGAAGCAGTACCTTTGCTTTCTGGCCGCCGGACAGCTCGCGGATCGGATGATCCATCTCATCTGCCGTGTATTTCAGTGCACCGAGATACGTTCGGATTTTCGTCCGCTCGCTCTTTTCTCCTGTTGTATCCAGAAAATCGACGGGCGTCATCGCAAGATCCAGTTGATCCTCGTAGTTCTGCGGCATGTAGTCTACGCGAAGATCCTCCCGTTCTTTCAGCTCTGCCGCGATCTTTTTCAGCAGCGTCGTTTTGCCTGCTCCGTTCGGGCCGACGATGCATATTTTTTCCGGTCCTCTTATCGCTAATGTGATATTTTCCGCAAGAATCCTCTCTCCGTCCGGTGTTTCCAATTTCGGAAGCTGGTATTCGATGACTGTTTTTCCGGCCGGAACGGCTGCATCTGTTCCTCCGAGCTGAAAGTAGATCGCCTCCTCCTGCTCCGGCATTTCCGTCATGCGGGCATCTTCTTTTTCGAATCTGCGGTTCATCGCCTTTACCGTGTGCATTTTGTCCTTCAGATTTTTCGCCACGGACGGCGCCTGCCGGGAACAGCTGCTTAAGGCACTCTGCACGCTCTGATATAGTTTTCGGTATTTTTCATCGCGCAGGGCTTTCTCCCTCCGGTCACTCTGCGCCTTCTGTTCCTGGCGCTCGAAGTTCTGCAGGCGCTGTTCTACATAGGTTCGATAGGGAAGCTTCTCAACTGTATATCTCGATTTCGTCTTCCGCATAATCTGCTCGATATGAATCACCATATTTGCCGTATTTTCAATCAGCGTTTCATCGTGCGAAATAAAAACAACGATATGCTCCCATTCCCGGATCAGTTTCTCCAGAAGTTCCAGTGTTGCAAGATCAATATCATTGGACGGCTCGTCCAGCAGAAGGACTGTGACATCCTCCATGAGAAGACGCATCATCTGCGCTTTGACTTTCTCGCCGCCGGAGAGCTCACTCATCCGCTGATCCCGGTAGAAAAATTCCTCCGTCAGTCCAAATTTTCTTGCCAGCACCGCCAGATCTTTTGGTGTCTGATCCCAGAACTGCTCTTTTTCATAGAAATACTCATACACCGTCTTTGCCTGCTCCGCCTCCGGCAGTTCCTGCGGCAGATAACCCAGTCGCTCTTTTCCGATGATGCGCTCACCTGTGGATTCGATGTAGTCTTCCGTCAGTGCGGGATCGTAGATCCACTTCAGAAGTGTCGATTTTCCGTTTCCCTCCTCTCCAATGACAACGGCTTTGTCACCGTCATTCAGTACGAGCTGGAAATCTTTGAGGATCACCCGCAGATCCTTTTTATGTGTCAGTGTTAAATTTTTTATCTGCATCATATAGAAGCCCCCTTTATTTCGGCAGCCTCTTTTTACGTATTACGCAAAACGAGCCTGTCCTGCGTACGCAAAACAGACTCGCAAAAAACATCCCTGTTTTATTTTCATAAAAAAGGGATATGATTCGGCAATTCCCGTCTTTAAGCGTACACCAAAAACAGACCTGTTTTTCAGGCTGTCCGTTCTTTGTGTTTTTCTTAAAGTCGATTATCGCTGAAACATTCCCTCACCTTTACACCAATGGTGCTCTTTCTTTTTATTTTCTGCTCCCTATTATAGAGCAGGCAGCGGACAAATGCAATCTGTTTTTTACATTTTCAGAAGTTCTTCTGCCAGCTTCTGTGCATGTTCCAGATACCAGCCGTCTTCATCCTCTTCTGCCTCTACAAACTCAATATACTCATTCAGCGTGGCCAGCTTCACATCCAGCTCAAACTGTTCGCGCGAAATCTTTGTTTTCAATGTCTCATACATCCGATCCAGAAACAGTTTTTTCTGTTCGTCATTCATGTAAAACGGGAATGTACTCCGGTTCTCGGTTGCATGTGCGGTGAATCTTGCAATGTCAAGCGAATATGGCATCATGCCGCCGAATCCCCAATCGATCATGACAAGCTTGTCGCCGCCGTAGATCGCATTCCACTGCAGGAAATCACCGTTTGACATCGTGCATGGGCAGCTAAGCTGACGGTCCAGGAACATCTGATACGCACGGCGCAGAACCGGATCATCTGCAACCGACGATGCGCGGCGCAGAACGCGTTTCCAGTATTCCACAAATCTCTGCTCTACTTCATTTTCCGGCGCTTTGTCCATCGACGGTGTCCAGAAATACGCCTGAATTTTACTTAAGGTTTCTGCTGCTTTTTCGGTTGTCTCATCTGTCATATCCCGCAGATCATTTCCTTCTACATATTTCAGGCAGATCCAGTCCGCATCTTCTGCCTGCTGCATGCCGACATACTGCGGTACGTTAAACTCTCCTTTTGACAGATACTGCGCATAAATCTGCGCTTCTTTGCTGCCGGTTTTCTTCAGCGTATATTTTCCTGCTTCTGTCTCGATCACATAAACATCGTACTCCCGCACTTCATCCTCTGCCTCGCCCCACTGCTCGCAGACACGGGAAACTGCTTTTACCGATTCTCCGATGATTTCGGATGCCATTGCTTTGATTTCATCTGAATCTACTGGTTTTTGAAAATTTCCTAATTCCATCTCTTTTGTCAAATCCTTCCCTTTTTCGCGTTATTTTACTACTATATCACATCTGTGATACTTTTGTCATGCTATCTTTCTGGCTTTTAAAAGCTTTTGAACGTTTTCCCACACAAAAACAGACGCACCAGACATTATCCTCTGATGCGCCCGTATCTGTCAATTTTATGATCCAATCGAGTATTCCATCGATGCCACGCTTAAGATAACGGTTGCGCTTTCATCCCCTTTCGTGAAAGCCGTCAGCTGCAGAACCGTATCCTGCTCCCCCTGCCACTGATAAATCTGATTTCCGAGTCCGGTTGCAATTCCTCCGCCATATAATGAATTCAGCTCGTCAACTTCTTTCTGAATCCATGTATTGGCATCCTGTTCGATGTCAAAAGTAAAGGAAACCTGACTCAACTGATCATCGGAAAATTCCAGATCCATATTTGATTCTGCATTTTCCAGTGAAAATTTTTCTTTGCTCGTGTATGTCTTCGCAC
>CAVBNJ010000066.1:0-10436 GCA_963596755.1 bacterium | reverse complement strand
CTGATATCCCCAGGAACCGTCAAACGGATGCTCGGCAATTCCCATCAGCTCTACGTGGGTGTAGCCCATTTTTTTCACGTAATCTGCGAGGGAATGGGCAAGCTGTACGTAATTGTAGAATCCATCCGGATTGGATTCAGACCACGGATGTTTCATCCAGGAGCCCGGGTGCACTTCGTAGATGGAGAGTGCGGACTTCTGAACATCAAATTTTTTGCGGTTCGTCAGCCATTCGCTGTCGCCCCAGCGGTAGCCCTCGATTTCTGCTACTTTTGACGCGGTTCCCGGCCGTTTTTCGGATGCAAATGCGTAAGGATCTGCTTTGTACAGTTCTCTTCCGTCCGGTGTGCGGATGTAATATTTATACATCATCCCTTCTGTCACACCCGGTACAAAAACCTCGTATACACCGTCCTCGCCGACTTTTCTCATCACGTTCGCTTTAGCGTCCCATCCATTGAATTCACCAATGACGGATACTTCCGCCGCATGCGGAGCCCATACGGTAAACCAGGCTCCTACTTTCCCATCTTTTTTATCCAGGTGCGCGCCCATTTTCCGGAAAATATCGTAATGGGTTGCCTGTCCGAATAAATACTGATCCAGCTCGGAAAATCTTGGCTGATAGCCCGCCGGTTTCTTTTGCACTTTTCTGGTTTTTGCTGTTGTTTTCGCAGTTTCCTTCATAGAAAAATTCCCCTTTATGCTTCTTTTTCAATCAGAACACAGCCGCACGGCGGGACTTCCACAAAAAGCCGTCCATTGTCCAGAGAAATCGCTTCTCCGGTTACCGCGTTTTTCCATGTTCCGTCGCAAGGTGCAGGAATCCAGACTCCCGCACTCTGGTTTTCATCATTATTTACTGCTGTGATCAGAGCGTCTGTTTCATCCAGGCGTGCAAAGGCATACTGGCGGTTGGTCAGCATGAGTTCGCGGTATCTTCCCGTTCTTGCTGCAGGATGTTTTTTTCTGACTTCTGATAACGTTTTGATCCATGCCGGAAGTTTTTCTGCCGGCGGATTTTTCTCAAGTTCTTCCAGATTCAGCGCCGGACGCAGCGGGTCGTCGTTTCCGCCTTCTTTTCTTCCTTCGATGCCGAATTCCGATCCGTAATAGATGGATGGGATGCCCGGCAGGAAGTACATCAGCGCGTAGATTGGAATCATGTTTTCTTTTACGTTCAGCTTGCTCGCCAGACGGTCTACGTCGTGGTTATCGACAAAGCTGTACAGTTTCTTTCCTTTGTAAATGCCGCCGTTTTCATCAAATTCGCGGCGGATCGTATGTGCGATTTCGAAGTAGTTATGATCGTTATGTCCGGAATAAAGTCCTTTGTGAAGCTCGTAGTTTGTGACGCTGTGCAGCAGATGCTGGCCGTCTCCTATGTAGCGCGCATAGTCGCCGTGGATGACTTCGCCCATCAGCCAGAAGTCCTGTTTTTTCGCGGATGTCCGCGCGCGCATCTGTTCCATGAAGCCAAAGTCCAGGCAGTCTGCGCAGTCGAGGCGGATGCCGTCGATGTCGAATGTATCAATCCAGAAGTCGATGACGTCCAGCAGATAGTCGCGTACCTGCTGATTCTGGAGATTCAGGTTGACCAGCTCGAAGCAGTTTCTCCATGCTTCGTAGGAGAAGCCGTCGTTATAGCAGGTGTTTCCGCCGAACCAGATTCCTTTGTACCAGCTGCAGTACGGGGACTGTTCTCTTTTTTCCTGGATGTCGCGGAACGCAAAAAATTCGCGGCCGGTGTGGTTGAAGACACCGTCCACTACGACTTTGATGCCGAGTTCGTGTGCTTTTTTTACGTATGCGGTAAAGTCTGCGTTGTCGCCGAGGCGGCGGTCTACCTGTTTGTAATCTTTTGTGTCGTATCCGTGTGTGGTCGATTCAAACAAGGGGCCGATGTAGATTGCGGTGCAGCCGAGATCGGCGATGTGCGGAAGCCACTGTTCCAGTGTGGAAAAGCGGTGTACGGTTTCTTCCGATTCATTTTTTCTCGGCGCGCCGGTCAGTCCGATCGGATAGATGTGATAAAATTCTGCCTCTTCATACCATGGTGCCATTGTGTTTATCCTCCTTGTTTTTAAGTTATGAATAGATTCCATACATGAACTGGTGTACCAGCCGGTAGACTTCTTCGTCCCGGATCACGAGTCCGGACAGGTCTGACTGATCTCCTGCTGTCATCATCAGGTAATGCATCAGGATTCCGGAAAAGCCTACAGCGAATTGTTCCTGGCGGCCGTTCATGTTGCCGAGTTCTGCGCTTGCGTTGTCGAAGACGTCGACGCACAGGCGGTAGAAGCGGTCGATCATGGGGTATACGGTGCGGAATCCTTCGCTTTTTCTTCCGGAATAGAACAGCGACATCATCAGCATATAGAATTTGGGATCTTCGGAGGCTCCGTTGAAGAAGGCACGCGCGATGCGGTACAGTTTTTCGGGAATGTTTTTCCCGATCTCAGAGGCTTCGGTGAGTTTTTGTTCCATGAGCTGAAAATGTTCGTTTAAAAGGTCTTCGAGGAGGCCCTGTTTGCTTCCGAAGTAATAGTATAGGGTTGGTTTGGAGACTCCGGCGGAGTCTACGATCTGCTGTACACCTACGGCGTCGTACCCGCTTTCGTAGAAGAGGGTCAGGGCTGAGTTCATGATTAGCTGACGGTTGTCCATTTTGATTCCTCTTGGTGGGGGCGGATGAGGGACGCTCTCTGGAGTTCGCCGTGGGAGGGAGCGCGGTTTCGGAAACTAGGACCTCTAAGTGTTTCGGAATTTGCTAAAAGCATTCCCCAAAATCCAAAACTCGCTGGGGCTCAGACAGTTGAATTTTGGGGAATAACGCAAATTTCGAAGCACTAAGAGGTACTACGCTTCCTGCAAATGCGCTCCCTCCCACGGCGAACTCCAGAGAGCTGAGCCTGGCCGCGGTGTGGTTGTTGGGTTAATTGGTTACGTGTGAGTTTGCATTTGTTTTGTTGTGAAATGCTTTTGTTGGTTGTTGTTGTAAGAGGTCTGCTTTTGTGTGTGATGTCGAATCGCGTGAATTATTGGCAATTTTGACGAATTTTGTTGGATTTTGCAGGCTTCTTATGTGTGTTTCTGTTATTATTATACCAATCGGTATATAAAAAGTCAATGCAAAATATATAATGGATGAAAATAGATGCAAAGAAAAAAGAACCGGCGGGGAAATCTTTTCCTGGATCTAAGATTTCTCTGTCGGTTCTTTTTTCTTGTTCAAAGGAATTTTCTACACAAGTTCAAGTGTCTTTCCTTCTATGATTGCCCGCACTTCATCTTCTGACTTATCGGTAAATAATACAATCTGTTCAATTGGACAACCCTTCTGATAAAGTTTACGAATGATCCCACTTTCGCCTTCGGCACGTCCTGCTGTAATTCCTTCTGCGAATGCTTCCTCTCTGATTCCTTCGCTCAGACTACCCATAATTTTCACTTCCTTTCCTAATTCCTGCTCCATTGGTATGTCATACTCTTCTTCTATTATATCACTTTTTTTCTCCACGGAAAGTTTTTTTGACAGCAAAGCTCCAAGCAGACGATGCAATTCATATTCTTCACTCTGCTCGGGCAATGTTTTGCCTAAACCGATCATAACAATATTGATCAAATCTCTTTTTCCTTTCCAGTGATACGAACCAAGGATGGCTTCGTCTGTGAGGTGAAAGTAATTCATACAGTTTTCTTTCCAGTCCATACAGATCCAGATGGAGTACACGCGTTTGATATCATCATAATTGGAATTCGTAAAATCCCGTTCTTTCTGTGACGAGATCATACGGCTTGTGTAGAATGTGGCTCTGTTCAGGATGTCATATTCGCCTGGATCGCCGCGCTGTGCTTCGATATTGATGATGATCTGGGACAGGCCGTCGCGCATTTGGACGTAAAAGATAATATCAAAACGGATCAGCCCCTCATTCAGTTCCTGGTTTTCTGTATTCAATCCGACGATGCGTTCTCCGTTTTTTTCATATGTACGATTCGTCAGACCTGGATCAATCGGAACTTTACTGATGTATGGCTCACCTTCGATCAGAAGTGCTGCGACTTTTGGGTTCATTCCGCGGAATTCGTCCACGGTTTTTACCAGGATATGCGCCAGGATAATTTTCTGGCCTAAAATTCTTTTGGCACACGCGTCGTACTGCGCACCTTTGTCTGTTGTTGTTTCTATGGTATTTTTGATTTCCTGATTCAATAATCCTCCTTTTGCTTTTCTGCAATTTCTCTCTTCGTTCCCCAATTGCTGTTTTTGCCTGGATGACGTATAATGAAAACAGTATTTTTCAAATTCATTTTAAGGAGAACGTAAACTTATGATACGATTTAATAATGACTACAATCACGGCGCGCATCCGGAGATTCTGGAGGCGCTGGGGGCGATTAATGGGAACAGTTATGGTGGATATGGTGAGGATGAATGGTGTGAGAAAGCTGCGGAGCTGATTCGGGAGAAGATTCATTGTGCGGATGCGGCGGTTCACTTTTTTCCGGGGGCGACGCAGGCGAATTTTATTGTGACAGCGGCGGCGCTTTCGCCGGTGCAGAGTGTGATTGCGGCGGATACCGGGCATATTAACTGCCATGAGGCGGCGTCGATTGAGAATACCGGACATAAGATTCTGGAGCTGCCGAATACGGATGGAAAGATTTCGGCAGAGCAGATTGCATCATGTGCAGCGGCTTACTATGAAGGCGGCGAGCCGGAGTATCTGACGGAGCCGAAGATGGTGTATCTTTCTTTCCCAACGGAACAGGGAACGCTGTATTCGCTGCAGGAGCTGAAGGATATTCATGATGTCTGCCGCAAATATGATATGTATCTGTTCGTGGACGGCGCGCGGCTTGGCTACGGGCTTGGGTCGGAAAAGAATGATGTTGCACTCGAAGATCTTGCTGCGCTCACGGATGTTTTCTATTTCGGCGGAACGAAATGCGGTGCGCTGTTTGGTGAAGCCGTTGTGATTACGGCGGACTCGCTGAAAAAGCGTTTCAAAGCCTACATGAAACAGAACGGCGCTGTTCTCGCCAAGGGATGGCTGCTTGGACTGCAGTTCCACTGCCTTCTGGAAAATGATCTCTATTTCACTGCGACACGCCGCGCCGACGAACTTGCGATGAAACTCCGGGAAGCCTTTGCTGCGCAGGGAATTCCGTTCTGGGTGGAGAGTTTTACGAATCAGCAGTTTGTGATTCTTACCGATGCGCAGAAAGCAACACTGGAAAAACGCTATATTTTCGAGCCGATGGGAAAATCTGCGGACGGCGGAAATATTGTGCGATTCTGTACCAGCTGGGCAACGACCGATGAGGAAGTAGATACTCTGATCGCAGATCTCAAAACCTTATAATTCTGCCCCGTTTTTAATTTTCACTGCAAGAAAGGATCTCTTTATGTCTCACAAAATTGGTATTGTTGCCTGCTCTAATCCCATGCGTCCTTCCTTTTCTGCCGATTTGATGCAGCTCTGCCAGATCCTGCAGGACCTGGATTTTGATCCTGTTTTAAGTTCCTGTCTCTACGATAACGGTTCCGGCTTTTCCGGCACGGGCACAAGGCGGGCAGATTCTCTGATGCAGTTCTACCGTGACCCGGAAATCACCGATATTTTTGATATTTCCGGCGGCGATATGGCAAATGAAGTTCTGCCGTATCTGGATTTCTCCGTCATCGCCTCCTCCGTCAAGCGTTTCTGGGGCTACAGTGATCTCACGACGATTGTCAATGCCATCACTGCCGCGACCGGCAACGAATCGATGCTGTATCAGATTCGGAATCTGCTGTACGACCACAGTGCCGAGCAGATTACTTTATTTCAAAACGCCTTTTCCCATCAGTCACCCAGCCTCTTCGATCTGCCATGTACATTTCTGCAGGGCAATCATATGGAGGGCGTGCTGATCGGCGGAAATATCCGCTGTTTTCTGAAACTCGCCGGAACGGATTTTCAGCCGGACTTCCGCGGAAAAATCCTGCTTCTCGAAGCTATGGGCGGCGGTGTTCCGCAGATGGTTACGTTTCTGTCCCAGCTGAAAATGATGCATGCGTTTGAGCAGATCAACGGAATTCTCCTCGGAACGTTTTCGCAGATGGAACGCGACCAGCTGACACCGGATATGCCGCAGCTCATCCGCCAATTCGCCGGACCGGATCTCCCGATTGCGCGGACTCCGTACATCGGTCACGGCACCGATGCGCATGCGGCCGTGATCGGCAGATTTTATCAGATTTCTTCTGACTGATACACATCCGCGTAGCGCACGCCGAACTCTTCAGCATCTGCGTGATTTTCCATGTAGATATCAATGTGCCCGTACGGCGTGCCGCGGTCCTCGACTGTGTAAATTTTGCCGCCGATATTCACTTTCGTACCAAACGGCAGAACACCCGTCGCAATGGTGCGGCCCTGCTCCGGCATTTTTCCGGATGCAGTCGGGCCGCCTGCCCATCGGCCGCAGCAGACGGCGCAGTTGCAGTAGGCGGTCAGCTTGAAATGGCCGAGATATTTTCCGGCATCATTTTCCAGCTGATCATCTGCTGTACTGTTTTCTTCACTTGTTTTTCCACCGCTTTTTCTTTCTGCGCTCTGGTTTTCCACATTGTCTTCTTTTTCATCCACATCATTCGCATTGTCTGCCGACACGGTTTCCTTTTCCGGGATCACCCGCACGGCAAATTCCGTCGATTTTTCATAGTTAAAATCTGAAATCAGAATCCCCGTCGCCTCGCTTCCGGCGTGGATTACTTTTCCATCCCCAAGATAAATCATGACATGGTAAATAAACCCGCTCTCCCGCTGGTAAAACAGCAGATCACCGGGCTTTGCCTCCTGTACCGGAATGCGCGTTCCGGCTTTCGCCTGCTGGCGTGAGGTTCGCGGAAGGGCATACCCGAAATTGGCAAAAATCTGCTGTGCAAAACCGGAACAGTCACAGCCGTTTGTGAGACTCGTTCCGCCCCAGACGTACGGATTTCCCAGGAATCTTTTCGCATACTGCAGGACCTCGCCGCGCGCTTCATCAGAAGAAAGAAGTGTTCTCGTCGTCGCATACGTATAGGTGTACGCCTTATTGTTCCATGGTTTTACCCACATTTCCGCCATGGGAAAACTCTCCTCCTGATAACGGTTTATCTCCGTTTCCGCCTCTTTGCCGCGCAGGAGATACCGCGCGCAGACAAAACCGCGGACGTCTCCCGATTCCACGTAAACCCAGTCGGAATCAGCATCCGCCAGGATATAGCAGAGACTTCCCTTTGGCAGAATTCCGACGATTTTCTGGTCTGTGCCCTTTCCTTCACGGACATGAAGCCAGGAATTGACGTCGGCGATGGCATACGTCTTTTCTACGGTGTGGAACAGCCACGGCATGCGGGAAATTGTGACTTTTTCCGATTCCGCCGACTGCCATGTACTGTAGCTTTCCCGCGTGCGCTCGGCTTCCTGCTCCGCAGAAAAGACAGGCTCTGCCTCGACGGCCGGCGGTTCCGCAGGCTGTGAGGAAACTGAATCCGAAGAGACTTCCACAGTCTTGTCCTCACCATTCACATCATCGCTTCCCGCAGACCTGTTGTCTTCCTCCGGCGGCTCCATCTGTGTTCCGTCTCCGCCGCCGGTTTCTTCCTGCCCCGGCCAGGGATCATTGGAAATGTCTTCCCCTTCGCCCGGCCACGGCCCATCCGGTTCGCTGTTTTCCGGTGTCTCCGGCACCTCTGCGTCATTCCCCGAATCCGGCGTCTCTGATGCATCTTCCGTTTCTCCCAGTTCTGGATTTTCCGTCTCCTCTGGCTCTTCTGGTTCCGGCTCCTCTCCATCGCCAGACTCCTCTGGTTCCTCCGGGACTGTCTCATCTTCGTTTCCCTCGGATCCACTTTCATCTTCTATCTCATCCGGCTGCGGACTTTCCGGTTCTGTCACCTCTTCCGCATCTTCCTCCACACCAAAAGAAGCAGCCTCAACGGCTGCTTCCCCTGCAATCTCTATTCCAATCTTTCCCGGATCGGCCGTTTCCTCTTCTGCTGCATAAACGGCTGTCGGATTTCCCAGTGTCACTGCGAGCGCACCAATCATCGCGGCGCGTACCAGCTCCGCGCATTTGTCGCCCATCATTGTTTTATCAACCATTTTCGCTTTCTCCTATTCAATTTGTCCGGCCAGACAATGTTGATCCGAACAAATAAATATAGAAGAAACACCCCCTGGTATCGCTTCCTATTTCTCTGCTAGAAACAGTCTGACCGCATTTTTCTCTGTCGTCTCAATGACTTCTTCTTCCGAAATTCCCTTGAGTTCTGCGATCTCCCGCACAACGTACGGCAGATACAGAGAAGAATTTCGTTTTCCCCGGTACGGAACCGGTGCCAGATACGGACTGTCTGTTTCAAGCAGAATACGCTCCATCGGAGCCATCTGAACTACTTCTTTGATCTTCTTCGCATTCTTGAACGTCACCACGCCGCCGATGCCAAGATAAAATCCCATCTTCAGATACTCTTCCGCCATTTCCACGGAATAGGAAAAACAATGAATCACGCCGCCGATCTCCTCCGATTTCTCCTCCTTCATGACGCGGAGCGTGTCAGCCGCCGCCTCTCTGCTGTGGATGATCATCGGAAGTTTCTCTTCGCGCGCAAGTGCAATCTGACGGCGGAACCAATACTGCTGCTTCTCGTGATTTTCCTTGTCCCAATAATAATCAAGGCCAATCTCACCGACCGCAACTGCCTTTTCTATGCGGCAGAGTTCCCGCATCCGCGCCATCACGTCCTCGTTCAGGTCACCCACCTCATCCGGGTGAAGACCGAACGCACCGTAGATGAACGGATACTGTTCCATCAGTTTTCTTGTGTTTTCCAGCGATTCCAGATTCGCCGAGACGTTGATGATCCGTCCGATCCCGTTTTCCTTCATCGAAGAAAGCAGCTCCTCGCGGTCTTCATCAAATTTCTCGTCGTCATAATGTGCATGTGTCTCAAATATCATATCCGATTTTCTCCTTAAAAAAACGAAACAGAAACGGAAGAAAGCCCTGCACGACCTTCCCCTGTTTCCGTTTCCGCATCTATCGTTCTTTTGTTTTTCGTAAAAGTAAAGTGCGCCATCGCGCCTGTGCTTATTATAACGCATTCATTTTTCCCGCGTCAACCAGGAAACGAAAAAAATGTCACACCGGGGCAGGATTACCGCCGCGCCGCAATCTCATCCAGCAGGCAGCCCGCCACTTCGTCTTTTCCCATCAGCGGAAGCTCCTTAATGCCGTCCTTCGTAATCAGCGTCACCACATTCGTCGCCACGCCGAAGCCGGCGCCCTCTGTCTTCAGGTTATTCGCCGCGATCATATCAAGATGCTTCTTCTCCAGCTTCGCGCGCGAGTTTTCCACCATGTTCTCCGTTTCCATCGAGAATCCGCACACAAACAGCCCCGGATGACGGTTCTTTTCCACCCATCTCAGGATATCGTCGGTGCGCTCCAGCGGAATGCTCATGTCGCCGTCCTTCTTTTTGATCTTCTGATCCGCCACCGTCACTGGCCGGTAATCGGCAACTGCGGCTGCCTTGATCAGAATGTCCGTCTCCGGCAGTGTCTCCTGCACCGCCTCCAGCATATCCTTCGCCGTTGTCACCGGACGCATGGAAACGCCTGGAACCGGCGGCAGTGCAACCGGGCCGGAAATCAGCGTTACCTGCGCGCCGCGGAGCATCGCCTCCCGCGCAATCGCATAACCCATGCGGCCGCTGCTGTGGTTCGTCAGATACCGCACCGGGTCGAGGGATTCCTGCGTCGGGCCTGCCGTCACGGTGACACGTACACCGGCGAGCGTCTTTTCGCGGGCAAGTTCCATCGCGATGTAGTCGAGCAGCACCTCCGGGTCCGGCAGTTTTCCTTTTCCGACGTCCTTGCACGCCAGCATTCCCACACTCGGCTCGATGATGCCGAAACCGTATTTTTTCAGCGTCGCCAGATTATCCTGCGTAATCGGGTTTTCCAGCATCGCCGTATTCATCGCCGGGGCGACCAGCTTTTTGCACTTAGCTGCGAGCACCACCGTCGTCAGCATATCATCTGCAATACCGTGGGCCATTTTTGCAATCACATTGGCGGTCGCCGGGGCAATCATAATCAGATCCGCCGCCTTTGCCAGTGAAATATGCGTCACCTCATATTTAAAATCACGCGCAAACGTATCGACCACGCAGCGATTGTTCGTCAGTGTCTCAAACGTCAGCGGGGTGATGAACTGCGTCGCATTTTCGGTCATGATGACATGCACATCCGCTCCGGCTTTCCGAAGGCCGCTTGCCACGTTTGCCATTTTATAGGCGGCAATTCCGCCCGTCACACCAAGTACAACACATTTTCCGTGAAGATTTTCCATTGTAACTCCGTTCTGCTGCCTCGAAGCAGCTTTTTTCCTA